>JBKHVY010000034.1:0-15355 GCA_046569805.1 Bacteriovoracia bacterium
AGACTTGGCCCTTGAAAAGGTTTGAAGGCTTATCGGTTAGATATGATTTTCTATGAGAACTTAAGCCGAGCGCTTAAGTATTCGGAACTCACCGATATCCGGAGGGATAGCGCAGAATCCGTACCTTAAGCGAAGATGAAGATGCCTCGTTTTATGGCCACTACTTTACGCAGTAGTAGAGGTACTCGGTCTCGTTCACTTCCCAGGTATTGCGAACGGGCATCGAGCGGAAGGGAGCGTGGTAGACGCGATCGTTCTCCATGGCCCAGGTGCCTTCGTTGAGAGAGACACCGCCGGACCAGTCGCCGTAGGCCGAGATGGCTTCGTACTCGGCTTCGCTCGGAAGACGCGCATCGAGGGATTCGCAGGCCACTTCGGCTTGCGTCGTTGAGCGGACGCGATCGACGGTGCCGTTAAGTCCTCCGACCAAAGTCAGTGTGCGTGCGCCGATCCGAAGCGTAGTTGGGAACGACGTGCGCTGGTAGGCCTCGAACATGCGCGAGGCGATGTCCCCCATGACGAAGGAAGGTTTGTTCTGCGCCATGAAGGTCTCCGTGCGGCCATCCTTCGAGAGCACGGTGAGTGTCACGAGGAGGTCGCCCTTGCAGCCCGGAGCGTACGAGTAAGTGCCGTAGGCGAAGCCCGAGAGCTTCTTGAGCATTTCATTGGTGAGCGTGCCCTGGCGCTGGCCGTTGCGGATGGCCTCGAGCTGGTCGACTAGGCTTACCGCATTCGTGAAGAGGATCTTCTTCTCGCGCGGCTTCAGGCGCCGGTAGAGGTCGTCGGTGTAGCTGCGGAGCGTGTTCTCGAGCATCACGTCGAGGCCGTAGCCCTGGATGGCGAGCTGACGGTTCTTGTCGACGAGTTCGTCGAGTTTCAGGAGCATCGCGACGGCTTCGCGGCCGCTGGCGCCGGCGTAGAGGAAGTTCTCGGCGATGCGGGCCGATTCGTTGATGGCCTGCTGGCGCGCTTGCCCGTAGGCCTCTTGGTACTGACAGAGATCGGCTCCACGCACGAAGGGGATAGTAGGCCAGAGCGAGAGCTGGGCGAAGGCAGAGAAACTGGTCAACGCCGTGAGTGTCAGTGCCAAAAACTTCATAAGGAACTCCTCAATATTTGTTGGATACGTACCACGAGAGGGATTCTCGGAGCGATGAAATTGAAATCATTTCACGGTGCGTTGCGACGTGAGCTTTGAGAAGGCAAACTGTGCTCTTGTGGCTATAGTTACCCTATGAAAAAAACCATCTTGAGCGGAAGTACCGTCACCGGTGATTTGACCCTCGGCAACTACATTGGGGCGATCAACAACTGGAAGAAACTCCAAGACGAGTACGACTGCCTCTATTTTTTGGCCGACCTTCACGCCCTCACCGTTGAGCAAGACCCAAAAGTCCTCAAAGAGCGCACCTACAGTTTCTTTGCGCAGTACCTGGCCCTGGGCCTCGATCCCCATAAGAACACGATCTTCGTGCAGTCGCAGGTGCCTGAGCACGCGCAGCTCATGTGGATCCTCACGTGTCTCACGCCGATGGGGTACCTGAACCGCATGACCCAGTTTAAAGAGAAAGCCGAGAAGCACACGAAGAACATCAACGCCGGCCTCTTCACTTATCCAGTGCTCATGGCAGCCGATATTTTGCTCTACCAAGCGGACCTCGTGCCCGTGGGTGAAGACCAGCGCCAGCACATGGAACTGTGCCGTGACATCGTCGGTTTCTGGGACAACCGCTACGGCACAGGTGTGCTGAAGATGCCCGAGGCCTACGTCGGAAAAACTGGCGCACGCGTGATGTCGCTCCAGGATCCCACAAAAAAGATGTCGAAGTCCGACGAGAACGAAAAGAACTTCGTCTCGATCATCGACGACGCAAAAAAGATCGAGAAGAAGATCAAAGGTGCCGCCACGGACTCCGACACGGTCATCAAGTACGACGTGGAGAACAAGCCCGGGCTCTCGAACCTCATGACGATCTACTCGGTGTTGAGTAGTAAGTCTTACAGCGAGCTCGAAGCACAGTACGAGGGCAAGATGTACGGCCACCTCAAGGTGGACCTCGCCGAGCTTGTCGTGCAGACGCTGGGGCCCGTGAAGAAAACCTACGACGACTTGATGAAAAACCGCGATCACCTGGATGCTTTGATGAAGTCCGGCGCTCAGCGGGCGCAAGAGCGTGCCGCGAAGACATTAGATGCGGTTTACCGAACCTCAGGACTCTTGCGCCTATGAAACCTTCTTTCCATACCCTGAAGGTCAAAGACGTCCGCCGTGAAACACCGGAGTGCGTATCGGTGAGCTTCGATGTGCCAGCGTCACTCTCGCGTGCGTTTCAGTTCCGTCCCGGCCAGTACCTGACCTTCAAGAAATCTCTCTCTGGCAACGAAGTTCGTCGCTCGTATTCGATCTGTTCCTCGCCACTCGACGGCGAGCTGCGGGTGGCGATCAAGAAACTTGATGGCGGTGTGTTTTCGACCTTCGCCAACGACGTGCTCAAGGTCGGAGACGAGCTCGAGACCATGACTCCCGAGGGGCGCTTCGGCATCGAACTCGATCCGAAAGCTCAGCGGAGCTACCTCATGATCGCCGCGGGCTCGGGCATTACTCCAATCATCTCGCTCACGAAGGCGATCCTCGCTCAAGAGCCGCAGTCGCAGGTGACCCTCATTTACGGCAACAAGACGAAGGGCACGATCATCTTCAAGAACGAGATCGAGGCACTGAAGAATCGCCACCTCGAGCGCTTAAGTGTCTACCACGTATTGAGCCGCGAGCGCGCGGAGGCGGAGTTCCTCGCCGGTCGCATCGATGCCAAGAAGTGCGATTATCTGCTAGAGAAGCTCATTACTCCGAGTACCATCGATCACGCTTTCTTGTGTGGGCCGGAGGAGATGATTCTTTCGGCGCGAGACGTCCTGTTGGCGAAGGGTGTCGCTGCGGAAAAAGTCCACTTCGAACTCTTCTTCAGTGCCAAGTCGCATGCCAAGAAGGTGCAAGCGACGATGGGGGACTCCAGGGCGAGCGGGGAGGCGAGTGAAATTCTCCTCAAGTTAGACGGAATTGAGACGACCTTCACTCTCGGTTTCGAGGGCGAAAATATCCTCGATGCGGCCCTGAAAAACGGCGTAGATCTGCCCTTCGCGTGTAAGGGCGGCGTGTGTGCCACCTGTCGGGCCAAAATCGAGTCCGGAACCGTCGAAATGGATGTAAACTATTCCCTGGCTCCGGACGAAGTGGCTGCTGGGTTCGTACTGACCTGCCAGGCCCATCCTCGGAGCCCGAACGTAAAAGTTAATTTCGACATCAAGTGAGAGCTTATGACCGAACAAGAAATCTTCGATAAGAAAATCGCCGACGAGGTTCGCATCGAACCGAAAGACTGGATGCCCGAGGCGTATCGTAAAACACTTATCCGCCAAATCTCCCAGCACGCCCACTCCGAGATCGTCGGCATGCTGCCGGAAGGCAACTGGATCACACGCGCTCCAACACTTCGGCGCAAGGCCACGCTCCTGGCGAAGGTGCAGGACGAGGCAGGTCACGGGCTCTATCTCTACAGCGCCATGGAGACCCTCGGCATGAGCCGCGACCAGGCGATCGAGGATCTCCACTCCGGCAAGGCCAAGTACTCGTCGATTTTTAATTATCCGACTCTCACTTGGGCCGACATCGGGACCGTGGGATGGCTGGTCGATGGCGCTGCCATTTTGAATCAGGTTCCTCTCTGTCGCACAAGCTACGGGCCCTACGCCCGGGCGATGGTGCGCGTTTGCAAGGAAGAGAGTTTCCACCAACGTCAGGGGTTCGAGATCATCATGACTCTTTGCCAAGGAACTCCGGAGCAGAAGGCGATGGCGCAAGATGCGATCAATCGCTGGTGGTGGCCTACACTGATGATGTTCGGGCCCAAGGATGAAGAATCTGGAAACAGTGAGCTCTCGATGCGCTGGCGCATCAAGCGTTTCTCAAACGATGAGCTTCGCCAGAAGTTCGTGAACATGATGGTTCCCCAGGCCGAGTTCCTGGGCCTCACTGTGCCCGATGAGAAGCTTAAGTGGAACGAAGCGAAGCAAGGCTACGACTTCGGCGAGATCGACTGGGATGAGTTCTGGCGCGTGGTCAAAGGCAACGGACAGTGTAACAAGCAGCGCCTCGCAGCTCGTCGCAAGGCCCACGAGGACGGTGCCTGGGTGCGCGAAGCTGCCTCGGCCTACGCGGAAAAGCGTGCGGCCCGGGAAGCGAAAGCGATGGGGGCGTAATGGATAAGAAGCAATGGCCTCTGTGGGAAGTTTTCATTCGTAGCCGCCAGGGCCTGGATCATAAACACGTCGGGAGCCTTCACGCCACCGACGCGCGCATGGCGATGGAGAACGCGCGCGACGTGTACACGCGCCGTCAGGAGGGCGTTAGCATTTGGGTGGTCGAGTCGAAGAACATCCACGCCTCAAACCCTGACGAAGCGGCACAGTTCTTCGATCCCGCTGAGGACAAGGTCTATCGCCACCCGACCTTCTACGACGTTCCTGACGACATCGAGCACATGTAATGGGCCATTTGATCGATTACACCCTCCATCTCGCAGATACCCACCTCATCCTCGGACAGCGCTTGAGCGAGTGGTGCGGACATAACTTCGTCCTCGAGCAAGACATCGCTGTGTCGAACATCGCACTCGATCTGATCGGCCAGGCGCGCTCGCTGTACCAGTACGCCGCCGAACTCACGGGGGGCGTCGCTTCGGAAGACAAGCTCGCCTTCCTGCGGGGCGAGCGACAGTTTAAAAATCTTCTTCTCGTGGAACAAGAGAACGGTGACTTCGCTGTGACTCTTGCGCGCCAATTCTTTTACGACGTCTTTCACGTCTTGCAGATGGAAAAACTTCTCTCGAGCAGCGATCAGCGCCTGCGCGCGATCGCCGAGAAGTCTCTGAAAGAAGCGCGCTACCACCTCACCTGGAGCTCCGAGTGGGTGATTCGCTTGGGTGACGGCACGAGTGAGAGTCATCGGCGTCTGCAGAATGCCGTCGATGAGATGTGGATGTGGACGGGCGAGATGTTTACCAACGCTCCGTACGAGAGCGCGCTTTCTGGAGTCGTCCCGGATAACACATCTCTCCAGGCAGCGTGGACCTCGCAGGTGCAGAGCATCTTCGCGGAAGCGACCCTCAAAGTACCACTTACGGATAACCATCAAGCAGGTGGCAAGCTGGGTCTTCACACCGAACGGCTGGGCTTTATCTTGGCCGAAATGCAGTCCATGCAGCGCACGTATCCGGGGATGACGTGGTAACAGAAGAGCTCGTGTGGCAGAGACTGGTAGAGGTCACTGATCCAGAGGTGCCTGTTTTGTCTGTCTTAGATCTCGGTATCGTTCGTAGCGTGCGCGTGGAGGCGGGGGCGGTCGAGGTCACGATCACGCCCACCTATTCCGGGTGTCCGGCGATGAATACCATCGAGGCCGACATCAAGAACTGCCTCATGGATCTTGGTCCTGTGACCGTCGTCACGCGCTTAAGTCCTGCGTGGACGACGGATTGGATGAGTGAGGAGGGAAAGCGCAAACTGAAAGACTACGGGATTGCTCCGCCGGTTGAAGGAGGGACGGGCCTCTTCCAAAATCCTAAGGTTGCCTGCCCTCGCTGTGAGTCACAAAACACCAAAATGCTCGCTCAGTTCGGCTCAACCTCCTGTAAGGCGATGTATCAGTGTCAGGATTGCTTCGAACCCTTTGATTACTTTAAGTGTCATCGCTAAGATAGACCCATGAATCCATCTGTGAAGAAGATGCTGGAGCACGATCGCTTCAGCGCCTGGCTCGGTCTTAGTGTCGAAGACGTGGGCCCTGGCACCAGTCGCGTGAGCCTTGTGATCCGCGAGGACATGCTCAACGGGTTTGGAGTTGTTCACGGCGGCGTGCTCTTCGCTCTTGCGGATAGTGCCTTCGCCTTCGCGTGCAATTCTCGCGACAACCTCTCGCTGGCGCTCGACGCAGTCATCTCCTTCATCAAGAAGGCGAGCCTCGGTGACGTCATCACGGCACAGGTGGAAGAGATCCATAACGGTAAATCGACGGGCGTCTACGAAGTTAGGCTCACGAATCAAAAGAATGAACTGGTCGCGCAGTTTCGCGGTACCGCTCACCGGACAGGTCGAAGCGTCACGAAAGGATAATCCATGAATGCTTACATTATCGATGGAGTTCGCACTCCGATCGGAAACCTAAAAGGTCAGCTCTCAAGCGTGCGACCCGATGACATGGCGGCGCACGTGATTCGGGCCTTGATGGCCCGCCATCCGAGCGTCGATCCGGCAGCGATCGGAGACGTGATTCTCGGGTGTGCGAACCAGGCCGGAGAAGACAACCGAAACGTGGCGCGCATGGCGCTGCTGGTGGCCGGACTCCCTCAGAGTGTTCCAGGTGAAACCGTGAACCGCTTATGTGCTTCCGGCCTCTCGGCGGCGATGAGTGCGGCCCGGTGTCTAATGTTAGATGAGTCTGAGCTCATGATCGCTGGTGGCGTGGAAAGCATGACTCGGGCACCCTACGTCATGAGTAAGTCCGGCACTCCTTTCGGGGGAGACGGTCAACTTTTTGATACGACCTTCGGTTGGCGCTTCGTGAATCCAGTGCTCAAAGACCTCTACGGCACGGACGCGATGGGGGAGACGGCAGAGAACCTCGTGGGCCGCGACAACATATCGCGCGCGGATCAGGATGCGTTTGCCTATCACTCGCAGCAGAAAGCGGCGGCAGCACAAAAGTCCGGTCGCCTGGCCCAGGAGATCGCCCCGCTTGAGCTCCCTCAGAAGAAGGGAGCTCCGATGAAAGTCGAGCACGACGAATTCATCAAGCCCGCGACCACGCTCGAAGGCCTCGCTGCACTGAAGCCTTCGTTTCGAAAAGACGGGACAGTGACGGCCGGTAATGCCTCAGGTCTCAACGACGGAGCGGCGGCACTTCTCCTCGCAAGCGAGAGCGGGATCAAGCGTTTTAACCTGAAGCCTCGGGCCCGCATCGTGAGCATGGGTGTCGCCGGTGTTGAGCCACGGATCATGGGCATCGGCCCCGTTCCGGCGACCGAAATGGCCCTGAAGAAAGCGAAGCTTAGTCTTAAGGATATTGATCTCATCGAATTGAACGAAGCCTTCGCGGCGCAGGGCCTTGCTGTCCTAAGAGGTCTTGGAATTCAAGACAACGATCCGCGCGTGAATCCAAACGGTGGAGCGATTGCATTGGGTCATCCACTCGGGATGTCCGGTGCGCGCATCCTTAACTCTGCGGCGCTCGAGCTGCAGCTCACGGGCAAGCGCTACGCTCTTGTCACTATGTGCATCGGCGTGGGCCAGGGCTTCGCCGTCATCATCGAAAAGGTTTAACCATGCAAACTCTCGAAAACTACGCCCTCGGACAGTGGACCAAAGGTCAGGACCAAGGCCAGGTCCTCTTTAACGCGATCACCGGCGACGCTATTGCAACAGCGAGCTCACGCGGCCTCGACTTCGCGGAAATGATGAATTACGCCCGTACGGTGGGTGGAAAAAAACTTCGGAAGATGACCTTCCAAGAGCGCGGGCGCATGCTTAAGGCCCTCGCCCTCTACCTAAGTGAGCGCAAGGAAAAGTACTACCAGCTCAGCTACGCCACGGGCGCGACCAAGGTCGATTCGTGGATCGACATCGATGGCGGCATTGGCAATCTCTTCGCTTACGCGTCTTTGCGCCGCCAGTTTCCGGACCTTCCGTACTACGTCGACGGTGACATGGCGAAGCTCTCGAAGGGCGGCTCGTTCATCGGTCATCACATCTGCGTTCCGAAGCAAGGCGTGGCGATTCACATCAACGCCTTTAACTTTCCGGTCTGGGGCATGCTCGAGAAGATCGCCGTGAACCTCTTCGCCGGCGTGCCGGCGATCGTGAAGCCGGCCACGGTAACGAGCTTCCTCACGGAGCTCGTCGCCCGGGACATTATTGCGTCTGGTCTCTTGCCCGAGGGCTCCCTCCAGCTCATTTGCGGTTCGGCCAATGGCATCCTCGATCACGTCATGAATCAAGACGTCGTCACCTTCACGGGCTCCGCCTCGACCGGCAAGATGCTCAAGGCGCATCCGCGCCTGGTGCAAGAGTCCGTGCCCTTTAACCTCGAGGCCGATTCACTGAACGCGATGGTGCTGGGTCTCGATGCGGTTCCGGGAACTGCCGAGTTCGATCTCTTTGTGAAAGAAGCCGTGAAAGAAATCACGATAAAGGCAGGACAGAAGTGTACAGCGGTACGTCGCTTGATCGTGCCAGAGAACTCGCTGGAGGCCGTTCAAACTGCAATCTCCAAGCGCCTCGACACTGTCACGATAGGAGACCCTCGCGCTGAAGGTGTGCGCATGGGATCGCTGGCAGGTCAGGCGCAGCTTAAGGAAGTGCGAGAGAAGATCAGCGAGCTCGCGGCAGTCCATAAGATGGTGTACGGGCAACTCGAAGGGGTGAAAGTCGTCGGCGCTGATCCCATGAAAGGCGCGTTCATCTCTCCCATCCTTTTCTTGAATGAGCGTCCTTTCGAAAAAACGGCCTGCCACCACGTCGAAGCCTTCGGGCCCGTGTCGACACTCATGCCCTATAAGACAACAGATGATGCGGTTGAACTCGTACGGATGGGGCTTGGGTCTCTGGTATGTTCGATCGCCACGGCCGACGACGACCTCGCCCGCGACTTCGTGGTGGGCGCGGCTAGCATGCATGGCCGCATCCTCGTCTTCAACGCCGACTGCGCCAAAGAAAGCACCGGCCACGGATCTCCTATGCCCCTTATGGTGCACGGAGGCCCAGGCCGCGCCGGGGGTGGCGAGGAGATGGGTGGAAAGCGAGGGGTCATGCACTACCTGCAGCGAACAGCGATTCAAGGCAGTCCCACGACGCTCACGAAGATCACGAACCAGTACCAATACGGTGCCAAGCAAACTCTCAGCGAGGTGCACCCGTTCCGGAAGTACTTCGAGGAGCTCGCCGTGGGTGACACTCTGATCACGGAGAAGCACACGGTGACCCTCGAAGACATCGAAAACTTCGCCGATCTTTCGGGTGATCGTTTCTACGCACACATGGATGAGAACTCTCTCGACGGCACGATCTTTACGGGACGAGTCGCACACGGCTACTTCATCCTCTCCCGAGCCGCAGGTTTGTTCGTGGATCCACCCAAAGGACCCGTGCTTTTGAACTATGGACTCGACGAGTGTCGCTTCATTAAGCCGGTGTATCCCGGTGCTGTGATTGGAGTGAAGTTCACCTGTAAAGAGAAGGTGGACCAGGAGAAGCGCACGCCGGACGACATTCCCAAGGGCATCGTGAAGTGGCTGGTCGACGTCTACGATGAGACCGGTGAGTCGGTCGCTGTGGCGACCATTCTGACCATGGTCAAGAAAAAGACTAATTCTTAGGCACCTGTCGCACTGGCACACCGACTACGGCTCGATGTTCTAAAGACTTAGAACTGCGGTACCTGGCCTGGAAATTGCTTGATAGCTCCATAAATGGGAGCTTCTATGTTGCGATCTATCGGGTCATATCTCGTGCTGTTGTCGGTCGCCGTGGGCTGTGGCGTGGACTCGAAGAAATCGAATCCCACGCAGTATACGGATTTCATTCCGCAGACTTCACCGAGCGAGCTCGGTGAGATCGACCAGCCCCTCGACGTAGTTCAGCAGCGAATTACTTTGGATGAGAAGGCACCAGAGGGGCTAGGCCTTCTTTTGGCGAAACGAACCAAGGGAGTTTCGACCTGTACGGTCTTTCTCTTAAATGAATCCTTGGCGATGACGAATGCACGCTGTTTGCCAGAGTTAAAGAATAAAGATTGCAGTGACTCCGTGAGCGTTGTTATCAAGACACAAAAGAGTCAGGAGGCGCGTCGCTGTAAGCAAATTGCGGCAATGGCGCGAGTGAAATCAAGCTCTCTGAGCGATCCGGACTATGCGGTCATAGAACTCTCAGCTCCCATATTGGGGGTTAAGCACTCCGTGCCTTCGCGCGAGGGAATCATCGACGGCGAAGACCTGACGATCGAAAGCATCAATCCTGTCATCGGCATCGATGGCCGCATTCTGGGAGAATTTAAGAAGAACGCTTGTCGCGCCTATTCTGATTCGTTGATCGGAAACTTTTCCGATCGCCGCTCCTCTGTGATTCCGATCTTCCCCAAAGAAGAGCTCCCCTCGCATTGCGCCTTCGTCGCCGGAAGCTCCGGCTCTCCCATAAAAAACCAGCTCGGAAACATCGTGGGTGTCTTGTTTGCAACCCGCGCCGACGAGCTCTTCGTCGCCTCGGAGGACTTCCCTGTCGCTGACGGAATTCTAGACTTTGCAGTGGTCTCAAACCTAAGCTGCCTTAAGCTCGGAGAATCGAAGCTCGATCAGTCGATGGAGCTTGCTTGCCCGCAGATCCGCCGCGAGGAGCTCCGCCATAAAGAGCGCATGCTATCGAAGATTTCTGAAGCGGGCCGTGTTGGTGTGATGACAGAACTGAATAAGATAATAGAAAAGCTTCCCTCAAGCTTCAGCTACGAGCTGACGGAATCCGATGGTGCGATCGAGCTAAAACCAACTTGCGTGAGACCTCTGGCATCGTGGAATAACGGCGATCGAGAAAGAATCCAGGCAAGTGGTGTGATGGGACGAAGGAAAAGTTACGAGGTGGTCATTTCGCGCTACCGACTCTCGCAGAAAATTTCCCTCGATCGCTATGCTCGGCTGGTCGTCACTCCCGCTGCTGAGCGATCTGGAGACACAAGCTATCTCATCCCTGAGCTTCAGGAGCTGCTAAGTAAGGGGGAGGGGCGAGTGGAGTCTCGAGTGCTTTCGTCGGGTACTTCCGCGCCGCAAGTCTTCGAAATCAAGATTTGCGAAGAGTAGCTAACTGAAAAATATCCTCTCGTTTTAACCGTATTCTGTGCCGATACAGAATGCATGATGAGATTAAACCCCACGCTCTTGCGATTCTCTTCGCAGACACGGACGAATGTGCTGATCCTTACACAAGGGATCGGTTTCTATTTGTGGGGAGAATTCTTTAAGACCGTCCAGGCGCCGGACGACGCCTACACGTTGCGCATGCTCGTCGTCGCCTCAAATATCCTAGGATTTCTCTACTTCGTCCTCGGGAATCCCGCGCAGCGCATGCGCGACCAGGTCACGAACTTTCTGGTTTTCTTCGCAAGTCTGCAGATTGCCATTTCGACCCACTACACGAATGGCCATTATATTGGTCTGCTCGGAGGAATGATTGCGATCGCAGCAGGGATATCGATCATCCGTGGTACTCTAACGGGGATCGGTCTGGTCGTATTTTGGATAATCTCCGTACCCGTTATTATCGTGACGACTCCAGGGATAGAGTATCCTCTGATTTTTGCGACAAGCTTCCTGACGGCCGTCTTCGTCGGCTTCCTGGCCTTCGTCGAATACGAAGCAGCATTGCGTGAGCGAGACGAGAGTTTCAACCTCGCGCGCCGAGTTGTCGACAACATGGCGGAAGCGATTCTTTTTTTTGATCCAGAAAGCAAAGTGACTCTCGCCAACCAGTCAATGAATGAGCTCCTTAAGGTGGACGGAAAAAAACTTGTTGGATCCAAACTCGGTGACATGCGGCTCAAGTTATTTGATCCCATGGAAAGACTCATTCCTGTCGAAGAAATTCCATCTTCCATCGCGCGCGCCACTCGGAAGCCTGTGATCAACTTTCAGGGAATTCTTCAGCGCCATGATGGATCAAAACGCAGCGTTCTGATCAACGCGATTCCGATTGATGGGATGAATACGTCCGTGAACATACTTTTGACGATGCAGGATGTAACGGTCCTCGAGACCGCACGCCGGGAGATCGAAACGCAGCGCCTCGCGCTCGCCCATTCTTCCCGCATGAGCTCACTCGGCGAAATGGCCGCAGGCATCGCCCACGAGATTAATAACCCATTGGCGATCATCCTCGGTCGCGTCGAGCAGATCAAGCTCGTCGGGAACCTCGATCCGGAAGTCCTGCGCTTCGTTGATAGCCTCGAGAATGGCGTGAATCGGATTGCGAGTATCATCCGATCAATGCGCCTCGTTACGAATAACGAGAGGGCAGACCTTGAGGAAGGTATGGTCGATGTGAATCAAACCATCACCACAGTAATGAACCTCTTCTCTGAGAAGATGCGCCTCTTCGAGATCGACGTGACTTCGTCCTTCCAAAAGCCCTTCGAGATCTCTGGTCGCCCCGCGCAGCTCGCCCAAGCGTTTATGAATCTCTTCCAGAATGCGATCCAGGCGCAGGAGCAACTTTTCATTCGCTGGATCCGCGTGGAGACGTTTGAAGATCACGGGGATATCGTCATTCGAATCACGAATAACGGATCGATTCCGGAGGCGATTAAAGATAAAATTGGACAACCTTTTTTCACGACTCGCGAAGTCGGCGAGGGATCGGGCCTTGGCATTTCGAACTCCATGCAGATCATCAACGCCATGGGTGGAACCGTGGTTTTTGGTTCTGACAACGGCACGACTCACTTCGATATTCGTCTACGGAATTCCACGCATCAATAGAGCTTCTTCGCGAGCTTTACCGCTCCAAGCGCTGCTGCGCCCGCAAGAAGTCCTATGCCGAGATCAACGCCCATCGCAAGGAGCCCTGAGAGCTTTTGCTGGAATGCATGCAAGAGCGGAATACCGTGGGAAAGAATGCCACCTCCGACGAGGACCATCGCGATGGTACCAGCGATGCCGAGAAAACTCATGAGGCGCGGTGCTGCCTGAAGCAGGACGAAGCCCACTGTGCGTTGAATACCTCCACGAGCCATGAGCCACAGGCCAAGATCATCCATTTTTACGATGCCTGCGACGAGGCCATAGACTCCGACTGTCATCAAGGCGGAGATCGAGCACAGCACCAGGACTTGATTGGTGAGGGCCGTGGTCGAAACGGTGCCGAGAGTAATAACAATGATTTCGGCAGAAAGGATGAAGTCCGTCCGGATCGCTCCTTTGATTTTCTCTGACTCCGTTTGAATTTTCTCCTTTGGAGAGATCTCACCTTGGAATACTTTTTCAAAGATCTTCTCAAAACCCTCGAAGCACAAGAATACGCCCCCGAGCATCAAGAGGGGGGTCACCAGCCAAGGTAAGAATTGGCTAATCAAGAGAGCAACGGGGATGAGAATGATTTTATTTAATGCCGAGCCTTTCGCTACCGCCCATATAACGGAGATTTCACGATCGGCACTGACGCCAGTGACCTGCTGCGCATTCAGGGCGAGGTCATCACCTAAAACGCCTGCCGTCTTCTTCGCCGCGACCTTCGTCATCACAGAAACATCATCAAGTATTGTCGCGATATCGTCGATAAGAGCAAGGAGGCTTGAGCCGGCCATGGTGGTCCCCGAGGTAGGTTAGCGTTATGAGTGAGATCGTAGCGTTTTCTCTCGTAAAAATGAACCAAAATTGCCTCTAGGACTCTGCCGTCGAATGCGCTATAGTTAGGGTTCTCGAAGAGTTTTCGCTCTGATCTGATACTTTTTCTCGTTATTCTCCAGACATTTAATGCTCTCAACTTTAAGGAATGATCATGAAACATGCATCAGACAAATTTAAAGTTACGGCGGCTAAGGTCGAGGTCGCTCACGCGCGGTTCGCCGACGCCGAAGACCTCGGGATCGAGTTTAAGAACGAAATCGACGCTTGGACGAAAATGGAAGTGGTGTTCCGCGAGCAGATTAAGCTACTGCGTGTGTCGGGCGATGAGGCGCTGGTGATGTATGCCAAGCCGAAGAAGAAGAATCGGCAGGACCTGAAGTCGTTGGTGTATTCCATCCGTGAAAAGCTGGAATAGAACCGCCGGTAGGAGCAAGCTCCTGCCGGCGGTGAGAGCATCTAGTAGCGGCGATTGTTATCGCGAGCTTCCATCGGCTTCGCCTGAGAGACGTTCATTTGACGTCCTTCAAACTCAGCGCCGTTAAGCGCTTGGATCGCATCATCAGCTTCGGAGCTTGATGACATTTCAACGAAGCCGAAGCCCTTGCTGCGGTTCGTGTCTCTGTCCATGATCACTTTTGCAGAATTAACGCTGCCGAATTGTGAGAATTTAGTAGAGAGGGATTCGTTCGTAACTGAGTAGCCCAAGTTACCAACATAGATTTTCTGACTCATAAGAGCCTCCGATATAAAAATGTCACAAAGGTGTGACAAACTGATGTTTGTTGAGTGTTGCTGCGAGAATGGTTTGGAAATTGAATAAAAGTACGTCTTGGAGCAAGGGATCTGAGGTAAAAACTAAAAACGATTAGTTGAGAACAGATACACCTACCGTACGCTGCATTCGTGGAGATAGCGAACCTAATCTCTAACTATTCGGTGATTTCGCATAGATTCCACCACATGGCATAAAAAAAGCCACCCAAAAGGGTGGCTTATTTTTTTAAAGATGGCGGGAGAGACGGGACTCGAACCCGCGGCCTTCTGCGTGACAGGCAGACGTTATAACCAACTTAACTACTCCCCCGCGAACTGAAGGACCAATATAAGGATCGTCGGAAAAACCGTCAAGGGAAAATCCTTGTTTTACAGTGCGTTAAAACGGCAAAAACTCGGCATGAAATCCGGGGGCATGCTACCTTTTTAGGGTCATCTGTTCGATAGAAGCAAAAGGATTGTTTCGGCCATGAAGAGCGTGTTTATTACCGGCGGAACTTCAGGAATGGGGTTAGAGCTAGCAAAAAAATATTTAAAACTCGGCTGGAAGGTGGGCGTCTGCGGCCGTGACCCGGCGAAGTTCACGCAAAACTTCACGGAGTACCGCGATAACGTCACCTTCTTTGCGGTCGACGTCGCTGACCGGGAGGCCCTGAAGGCCGCGATCAAAAAGTTCGCCGCTCCCGCGGGGCTCCAGCTCCTCATCGCCAGTGCGGGGATTTCGTATCCGATCAAGTCGAAGGTCCCGGACTTCGAGCGCACCTATCGCATGGTGCACGTGAACCTTCTCGGTGTGATGTACGCCTTCGAGGCGGCCATGGAGATCATGGTGCCCCAGGGCTCGGGCCACCTGGTCGCGATCTCATCGGTGGCCGGTTTCAACGGATTCCCCGGTGTCTCGGGCTACAGCGCCACCAAGAGCGGGGTCATTAAGTTCTGCGAATCGCTGAACCTCGACCTGCGGCACCTCAACATCGACGTGACCTGCGTCTGCCCGGGCTTCGTCGATACGCCGCTCACGAAGGTGAACCGCCACCCGATGCCGTTTCTCATGCAGGCGCCGCGCGCCGCGGAGCTCATCGTCGCCGGGATCCAGCGCAAAAAAGCTCTGATCGTTTTCCCGTTTTTCTTCGGGCTCCTGCTCC
>JBKHVY010000035.1:0-15299 GCA_046569805.1 Bacteriovoracia bacterium
ATAGTTACGAATATACGAGCGGTAGGCGGTCTGGTCGAGCTCTCCAGAGACATTTATGAAAGCCGTCATGTAGCCGCTGAATGGTACTCCGTTGGCCGCGCAGCGAAAGCTCGCCGCTTCGGCGGTCAGCGCAAACACGGAACTTAAGAGCACTAAAAACGCATGTTTCATGGGGTGATCCTTAAAAGGTTTGGCTATATCTAGTACACCTGATTCGATCTGGCACCAGGCCCTGGCCCCCAGAGTAGAAGTTTCACGCTTGTCTCATTTCAAGGAGCTAGACGAAGCTCTGCGCAAAGCCGATTCTATGAAAATGAAGAACTTCAACCCCTTATGGAACCAACTGGGCCTCTATATCATCCCGTCCGAAGGCCACTACCTCAGCTATTTCCTGAAACGCAGTTGGGGTAACTACCTCTTTTTCCCGCACCCGGATGTTGAGCGCATGTACCCCTTTATTTTGGCCTCCGGGGGGATTTACAAGCTCTTCGATGCCAACCTCCCCTTTCCAGAAACCAACAAGCGTCTATTCGATAAATTTGGCGCTCCCACCATTGGAACGGGACGTGACTACCACGTGGACTTTTTGGTGGAGTCGGTCCCCGATGACTACTTCGATGTGGACCTAGTCGTAAGCGAACAGGCCTTTGAGTTAACAGTAAAAAATGAAGTCTTCAGCTTCCTCGACTCAGGCGCAAAGGGGCCCTTCAAAGGCCACCCCCTTCATCGCTTGAAGTGAGCCTACCTTAAGACAAAATTAAGCTAGTCCGGATCCCTGTGGTATCGCTACAATAATGCTATTCACCATCAGGAGACCCTATGACCTTCCCGCAAGAGCTTAACGACCACACGAAAGAAAACCATGTGCAAAAATGCATCTACATGGTGAATCTCTTCAAGGACAAAGACCTTGCTCAGTATGAGGCGTACAAGGCCCGCTTAGCGGAGCTGAAGCCCGAGGAGTCGTATGCCTTTTTTCACGAACTGGTGGATGCCTACAAGCTCCTTGCGGAGCAGCCTAGCGTAGCGAAGAAGCCGAAGGCGGTGAAGCTTGCGAAGAAACAAGTGGTAAAGAAAGAAGCTGCACCCAAGAAAGTCGTAAAGAAAGACGCGAAAAAGGCGGCCAAGAAAGTCGCGAAAAAAGTGACGAAGAAAGCGGCGAAGAAGGTCGTGAAAAAAACAGCGGCAAAGAAAAAGTCGGTGAAGAAAGCAGCACCGAAGAAGAAAGTCGCAGCGAAGAAAAAAAAGAATTAATTAAAACGAAGGGGGGAGTTCTCGCTCCCCTTTTTAGAATCTAGAAAAGAACGATCCCGCCCGTTTCCCAATCACTTCCATCACGCTCCGGAAAATCACTGCCTTCCCAACTCGACTGGTCTCGGTGCTGCTCACCGTCGTCAGCGTGGCGCTCCCAGTAACCTGGTTGTTCGTAGTCAGTAGACGGTGAACTGCTGGTCGGGCGAATCCGACGCTGACACCGGAAGGCCTCACCGCGAGCAGCACAGCTTTCATAGAACGCGCGGGACTTGGTTTCCTGCAAGCGACAGCGGCGAGGGCCACAAGTGAAGTACGCATCGGCGACCTCAAATACATGCACGCCCCAGCGCGCGACGATGCGGGCCTTGTACATGTCCATGCTCCGCACGAAGCGGGCTTCCTGAGACTGGAAGACGACCTTATGGCCATTTAGCGTTCTCACGCGTGGGAGCTCGACGGCAAACGCTTGAGCACTCAGCAGCAGAATGAATAAGAGAGCGAACTTTCTCATGGGACCTCCGGTAATTGAATGAGCTCCTCTTAGCACAGGCCTCTCGCGGCCGTGAACCCAATGCATCGATGCGCAGAGTATTCATGAATTATTTTCATACCTTGTCACAATTTTTTGTTTTTATGGCATGAAGACTCACCCCAAAGTCCGAGGAGAGTTGCTATGTTGGTTCCTTTATTCCTGTCTCTCGCCCTGAACACGCTCGCACCCAACGCGCAAGCGGCGCAGGTACCGGAATGTCGCAACGCTGAGGATGCCCTCGCACACCACCGCGGCGTGCATACGCTCAAGGTCTCAGGGCCCGTGGTTCAGCAAGACTGGCTTATATTTTCGGTTAAAGTCGAACTCCTCACCTGTCAGGAAAGGGCCCCCGGTCAGTGGAGCTTTGCTCCAGCTTCAATCTATGAACCAGTCGTGACCAGCGCCGAGGACGCGGACATCACCGTCCACACCAAGGACGTCTTCCTCAAACTCTCCCACGCGGGAGAATTTCTTACGGCCCTCGCGTGGGAGCCAGGCAGTCGGATGGTGGCCGTGGGGCTTAAGGACGTCATGACTGATGACGTCATCGAGAAGTTCAATCAGGGTGCTGAGGTGAGCCTGAGCGTCGACTTCGAGCTCGAGAAAGAACTTCTCATCGAAACCAAAAATGATTCGTCGATCGCTACGCGCTCGAGCTTCGCCCACACCAACCACGCCCTCACGATCCGCAGAGACTAGTCGCTAGGGCAGGGCCCCGGCGGCAATCCAGGCCTTCATAAAGCGGTACGCCTTCTCGTCGCGCTCTCGCAGGTCAGAGCTCGGAGGCATTTTGCCTTGGTCGATGGTATGCACCAGGCGACTCTCTTCCGGCTTCCCCGGAATGACGTACTCCAAGGTTGCTTGATAGCTATCAAGCTGCGGCTTATAGCCGGCGCTTCCGAAGTGGCAGGAGGCACAGTGGTTCTGGAAAACGTTTTGCTTAACCTCTTTGAAGGTCAAGGGCAGCCCCTCGTAGTTAACCGGTGTCACCAGGAGCTCTTCGCGGATCTCGTGGCAGGCGCGGTAATTACTGGCCTCCTCGGCCGGAACACGCTCGGCGGATTTTAGGTCAAACTGACCACAGGCGATAAGTGAGAGAAGCATCAACCATTTCATCGAGCACCTTCCTGAATACGATAAATGCGACCCTTGTCACTTGCGACGTAGACCAGGCCATCGGGACCAGCAATCACGTCACGAATGCGCTCGTCGATCGCCATGAGGAGGCGGTCCTCGCAGGCCGTGAGGCAGTCTTTGATGTCCACCACGTTCAAGTGCTGAAGTGCCAGTGCACCCGAGACGAAACGATCGCGAAATAAAGGAAGCTTTGAGCTGCGATAAACCAAAAGACCACTCGGTGCGATCGAAGGGATCCAGTACTTGATCGGTGCCTCGAGCCCGGGACGAGAGGTCTCGCCACGGCCCCAGGGTTCGCCGGAGTACTCGCGACCAAAGGTCACCAAAGGCCAGCCGTAGTTTTTTCCCTTCACGATGACGTTAATCTCATCGCCGCCCATGGGCCCATGCTCTTGTTCGTAGAGCACTCCAGTCGTCTGATCAAAGAAGAGGCCCTGAGGGTTACGATGACCGTAAGACCAGATCTCCTTCAGCGCCTTGGGTGTCCGCACGAATGGGTTATCCGCCGGCACCGATCCGTCATCCTTGAGGCGAATGACTTTGCCATTATGGGTCTCAAGACTTTGGACGAACTTCTCGTTTCCGCGATCACCAACAGTGAGAAAGAGGTGTCCATTTCCATCAAAACTCATCCGCGAGCCATAATGGTGCGAAGTCTCGAAAGTGGGACGGGCAACAAACAAATCCGTCCAGGGACCGAACTCTTCTTTGGACAAATCGAGCTTGGCGCGGGCCATGGCAAGGGTCTGTTGGCCATTCAGGCGTTTCGCGTAAGTCACGTAGACCCAGTTATTCTTTTTAAAGTCCGGATGCACGGCCACGTCCAGAAGTCCGCCTTGGACAGCGACGTGGACCTGCGGCACGTTCTTCAGCTCCCGGGTGGTACCGGTCTCAAGGTCAAGCACGTGAATGCGGCCCGTGAGCTCAGTGAAGATCATTTTCGTAGGGGTCAGAAACTCCATGCCCCAGATGATCCCTTGTCCATCAGTTAACTTATCCACCGAGTAGGCGCGGCCCTGGACTTCGAAGTTCAGAACGGCGGTGGCAGCGGCGGCGGTGTGAGCGAACAGGAACAAAAGACTCAAAGCTAGATTTTTCATGCTTAAAGCCTGACATCCGCAGGCGGGGTTGTCTAGCCGGCAGCGAATAGCCATTGACGAATCGTGTTATTTACGAGAGAAACCGCCCCATGAACAACAATACTCTGTACCTCAGTAATCTCAGCTACAACCGCGACCGCAACGGCCTCAAGAGCCTACTGGCACCTTTTGGCCGCATCCTTAACATCAAAATCGTCATGGAGCCCACGACACAGCAATCCCGTGGCATGGCCTTCGTAGAAATGTCCTCGGCGCAAGATGCTAAATCGGCGATGGATGCCCTCGATCAGAAGATCATCGATGGCCGCACGCTTAAGGTGAAGTACGCCACTCCCCTCAAGCAAACCAGCATCAGTCGTGTGGTGAAAGTCGACGCGAAGGATAAGAAGCAGAAGGACCTCGACTTCCGCGACGTGCAGCTGATGAAGAAGGCACGCAACGACGCCCGCCGCGCCCGTAAACCTTTCTAAAGATACCCGCCAAAAAAAAGGGAGCTGCCAAAAAGCAGCTCCCTTTCTTTCTTAGATCTCAATCACTGCTCAGAGTGACATCACCTTGTTCCATGCCTTCACGAAGTCGGCCAAGAATTTCTTCTGACCATCTTTGGCAGCGTAGACTTCTGCGATCGCACGAAGCTCAGAGTGCGAGCCGAAGATCAGGTCCACCGGTGTGGCCGTCCACTTCTGAGCACCGCTCTTGCGGTCAACTCCTTCGTAGAGGCCTTCTGTCGCAGACTTCTTCCACAGGGTCGACATGTCGAGGAGGTTCACGAAGAAGTCGTTCGAGAGTGTGCCCGGACGCTTCGTGAGCACACCGTGCTTCGAGCCGCCAACGTTCGCATCGAGGACGCGCATGCCGCCCACGAGGACTGTCATCTCTGGCACCGAGAGGGTCAAGAGGTTCGCACGGTCCACCATCGCCACGGTCGGAGAGAGGTAGCTGTCAGTGCTATAGAAGTTCCGGAACGGATCAGCTTTCGGCTCAAGAACTGCAAACGAAGCCACGTCAGTTTGCTCTTGTGAAGCATCCATGCGACCTGGTTTGAAAGGAACGCTAACGGACAGACCCGCGTCCTTGGCGGCTTTCTCGATCGCAGCGACGCCACCCAAGACGATGACGTCAGCGAGAGAGACGCGCTTGCCGGTCTTATTGAAGTCTTGCTGAATCTTCTCGAGCTTCGGGAGAACTTTTGCGAGTTCTGCTGGGTTGTTCGCTGCCCAGTCTTTCATCGGAGCAAGACGCAAGCGAGCACCGTTCGAGCCGCCGCGCAGGTCTGTGCCACGGAACGATGCGGCCGATGCCCAAGCAGTCCGCACGAGCTCAGACACCGTGAGGCCTGACTTCAGGATCTGCGACTTCAGCGTGGCCACGTCCGCAGCGCCGATGAGCTTGTGGTTGACGGCAGGGATCGGGTCTTGCCAGATGAAGGTCTCTTTAGGAATTTCACTGCCGACGTAGCGCGAGCGCGGGCCCATGTCACGGTGAGTGAGCTTGAACCAGGCCTTCGCGAAGGCGAGCTGAAATGCCTTTGGATCTTTCAAGAAGCGCTTTGAAACCTTCCGGTATTCAGGGTCCATCTTAAGAGCAAGGTCGGTCGTGAACATGATCGGGGCATGTTTCTTCGACTTATCGTGCGCATCAGGGACGAGGTTCGCGGCTTGACCATCAGCGGGAATCCACTGTGTGGCACCTGCAGGGCTCTTGGTCTTAACCCAATCGTACTTATACAAGAGAGTGAGGTACTGGTGCGTCCACTTCACAGGATTGATTGACCATGCACCTTCAAGACCTGAAGTAATGGTGTCTTTACCGTGGCCCGTGCCACACTTGTTCTTCCAGCCCATGCCCTGCTCTTCGATGCCGGCAGCAGCTGGCTCAGCACCAACGCACTTCTCGGGGCTACGCGCGCCGTGGGCCTTACCAAAGGTATGACCGCCAGCAATGAGCGCCACAGTTTCTTCGTCGTTCATCGCCATGCGACCGAAAGTCTCACGGATGTCTTGCGCAGCAAGCAGTGGATCTGGATTGCCGTTTGGACCTTCCGGGTTCACGTAGATCAGACCCATCTGCACAGCGGCCAATGGCTTCTGGAGCGTGTCGGACTTTCTATTTGAAGCATAACGCTGGTCTGCGAGGAATTGGGCTTCTGGGCCCCAGTACACGAGATCGGCTTCCCAGTCATCGGCGCGACCGCCGGCAAAGCCGATCGTCTCAAAGCCCATGGATTCGAGAGCGACGTTCCCCGTGAGGACCATCAAGTCGGCCCAAGAAACGCTGCGACCGTATTTTTGCTTGATCGGCCACAGAAGACGGCGGGCCTTGTCGAGGTTCGCGTTGTCAGGCCAGCTGTTCAAAGGTTCGAAGCGCTGCTGACCGCCAGCGGCGCCGCCGCGGCCGTCGGAAATGCGGTACGTGCCCGCACTATGCCATGCCATACGAATAAAGAACGGTCCGTAGTGGCCGTAGTCCGCGGGCCACCAGTCTTGCGACTCTTTCATCAGCTTCTCGATGTCGGCCTTGAGTTCTTTGTAGTTCACTTTCTTGAACTCTTCGACGTAGTTGAAGCCAGGCCCCATGGGATTCGACTCGATCCCGTGCTGCCGCAGCGGCGAAAGGTCGAGGCGCTCAGGCCACCAGAACTGCACTGACTTGTTGTCAGTCTGCTTCATGCCGTGCTTGCCGTGATGATCATGACCGTGCTTTTCAGAAGCACAGCTCATGCCCAACAAAGCAGTCGCCAAGAGCGCGACCGAATGTTTCTTTACCGTCACCATGTACATTCTCCTTTGAGAGATGTGGTTAAAACCCAGATAGACTGAGATACGTTTTGTGAGGATATTGTGCGCTTTAAACGGCTTTAAAGTACATTCGATAAAATCTATGGCTCCATAGTTTTCAGCTATGGCAGGCGCATTGACCGACAAGCCCACTCAAGCTTAGCAGTCTTTATCTCCTCGACCAATTGCACGATAATAATAGCATGACTAAAAACAAGGCCCTCGCACTGGCAGTCGACAAATCAACCAAGAGCGTTGACAAAAATCTGGCAAAAAAATTTGCCGAAGCGCGTGAGCGTGGAATCCTTGTGGAAGATTTTATTAACGATTTTTTGGGGAGCTTTCTCTCAGGAGACACGCGGCGCGCCTACCAGAACGATCTGGAAGATTTTTTTAGCTTCCTTCGTCGCGGGGGCGAGCACCTCACACATCCATCGGACCTCAAGGCGTTCCACTTTCAGCTTTATCGAGACGAACTCATGGCCCAGGGCCTCGCCAGTGCCACCGTCAATCGCAAGCTCGTGGCAGTCCGCTCATTTATGAAGTGGTCCCTCGCTGCAAAACTCATCGACCACAATCCCCTCGACATCGTAAAACTTCCGAAAGTTCAAACCGAATCACCGACCCAGGCCTTCGACGACGAAGAAGTTGTGCGGATGTTGGCAGCACCTAAGTCCGGTGACCCGAAGGGAGAACTTCACCGTATCGTGATGGCACTACTCTTTCACCTAGGCCTCCGAAGGGCCGAACTGACCCAGCTGCGCTGTCGCGACTTCTACCAGGACCGCGGTCACATCATTTTGCGCGTCCACGGTAAGGGTGAAAAGATTCGCCTCGTGCCGATCTCCCCCACCATGGCGCAGGCGCTCCAGCGCTATCACGACCACCTCCGCTCCCGGGGCGTGGTGCTCGAGGGCGACGACTACCTTCTCCAAACGGATCCCGTGAAGCGGCCTGGAGAAAAGATCGACGGGTCCACCATCTACCGCTGGATCAATCGTTATGCTCTCGCGCTTGGGATCAACAAGCGCGTGTCACCGCACTCCTGTCGAGCGACGGTCATCTCACACCTTCTCGATACTCAGCAGACGCCCATCCGTGACGTCGCGATCTTCGCGGGCCACGCCAACGTCACGACCACGGAACGCTACGATAAGCGTAGACAGAATCTTGATAAGAGTGCGGCTTACGACGTGGACTTCAAACCAAAGAAACGCGCCTAGGCCCGAGAAAGAAGCTCGCGCATCGCACTCTTGCCCTTGTGAATAAACTGTTCCAAGCGCAGTGCTAAGAGCTCGTTTGAGGCCTTGACCGTGGAAAACTTAAGGTAGAGGTACACGTCGCGCGTCTGGGTGAAATCGAAACGCGAATGCATGCGCAGGTCCGCACAATTGAGGTCGAAGGCCTCGAGCTTTGATTGGCCATAGAACGGGTTCACGTCCCAGGCCGCGACGAAGTCCGAGAACTCACTCCAGCTCGGCTTCTTTGCTAAGCGCTCAAGCCCTGCAGTCGTGATGAGGAGTCGAAACTGGTCATGACCGCGAAGACCGTTGAAGAATAGGTTCGATGAACAGCGCAGAAGAAGACCATCGGTCGTGATCTGCTCCAGATCCACCATCGCCACTTCCTGTAAATTGCGTCCGTACTCCACCAAGAGGCGGCTCTTGACTCGCAGGCGGAAATCACGCACCGGCAGTTTGTTTTCGAGCAGATACACCGAGATGAAATTTTGATAGGTCTGGAGGTTGAAGCACTCACTGATCGAAAGTTTCTTGAAGGGCCCTGACGGTGACACGAAGGAGATGTCATGCGGGACGTGTGGGTTCGAGTCATCGTGCGAAAGTTTCTCAAGGATAAACTGGTCGTAGAGGTCAAAGAGCGAGGTGTGCGTCGTGCCGGACTTGCGCTTGATCCACAAAGGAATCTGCCGCAGCCGCTCGAGCTCAACTTGCTTTAGCTGTAACTCTTCCCGCAGCTTAGGACTCGTCGCGACTTTGCGCTGATACAGCTGACAAGTGTCCTGGAAATCAGTCCAGTGAAAGCTCACGGACGCCGTGGGATTAAGAACGATTGTCTCAATCGGTCTCTGCTCGAGATTCGAGACAGAGAAGTCAGGCCACGCAGGTGGAACCGAGAGCTTCGCATTGGCAGGAGTCATGGCAGGACCTTTTTAAACTCAAGGATCAGGAGGTACGCCTCTATTCTACGCCCGGGATGAAAAATTCTCAAAGACTCGATAGATTTGCCTAACTTCTCTCACCGGAACCACGTACCAGCTGGATAAAACTAGGATTATCGCGGCGAAACTGAATGAATGAAAAAAATGAAAAGACGAGTGAAATTAAGAAGGGAACCATAAATGCAATGGTTACAAGTCTCAGGTTAATTTCGATGGGAAAATTTCGTTCGACAAAAATATCAGGCATGAGCGAGTGACCATATCGCTCAAGTACCAGTAAGAACACGACACCGACACTGACACCCGTTGCGCACACAAATCCTGAGAGACGAATGACAAAACTAAGAACCAATCGCTCAATGTTTTTTACTGAGAGACCTAGTATCCAGAAGCTCGCGAGATCGGGGCGGATCTTTCCGAAGAAAAGAAAAAGCCCCGTGGTGATCGAGAGTGACACCAACAGTGCCATCGCTCCGAACAGCGCCAGCATGACTTTCGTCTCGAGATTAAGCGCCCACACCAGTGTCTTATTCTGCTCTTCCCAGCTCACAAAGCGCACACTCTCCTCGCCGTGGAGTTTTTTCTGAACCTCGCTCCACTCGCGAGCGTCGTAGAAGCGCCAGCGGTCGGCGCCTCGAATGCGCAGCAGATTTTGTACGACAGGTAAGCGCGTCCAGCCGTGCATGCTGTCGAGCTCACTGACGTCGGAGACGAGGTAGTCAGTGACGCCCAATACCACTTGTCGCGGGACCTCGCCCATCAGCGCTTCAGTTGTCGCGGGACTAATGAGACGAACGTCTGTGAAAAACGTCGTCTTCAGTTTCTGCGCGAGATCGGCCCCGAGAATGAGGCCCGTGAGTTCTTTGTTCTGCAGGAACTCGGGAACAAATGCCGTTTGATCAACGCCACGAATGACGAGCGGGGCGACCTGCCCTCCGTTACGAATCAAGATCTCGGCCTGCAGTTCGCGGGAGACCGACCACTCTAGCGGGGCCACCTTCGCCCAAGCGCTTGCCTCAGTCGCCACATCATAGAAGCGCACCACTCCCACTCCCTGGTAAGACTTCGAGCGGGCCATGAGACCTCGCTGCAGGCCTCCCATGATGCCTTGGATAACCATCAGTGCCAGGGACGAAAGAAAAAGACCGGCAAGCGCCAGGAACAGAATTCCTTGGCGCGTCCGGGCCCTAAAAAGATAGGAAAGAAAGTAGCGATGAAACGCGTTCATTTACAGGTCATAGAAGCGCTTCTTCGAACGCGCGAGCTCCACCAGTAAAGGCGCGGGCCGATAGCGCTCACTCGAGACCTCTGAGGCAAACAGCTCAAGCGCCGCAAGGACACGATCGGCGCCCAAACTATCTGCGTAGGTCAAGAGCCCGCCCTTGAACGGAGGAAAGCCCGTGCCGTAGATCATGCCGATGTCCACCACCGAGGCTTTATCGATAATTTTATCTGCCAAGCAGTACGCCGCTTCGTTGATCATCGGCAGGAACAGGCGCTGCTGCAGCTGCGCCTCGTCCATGCTCACCGACTTCGACGGCAGGAGCGCTTCGACTTCGGGATTGCGCCCGAGGACTTTGCCCTTCTCATCGTAGAGGTAGAATCCTTTAGAATTCTTCTTCCCCAGGGCACCCGTTTGCGTGAGCTTAGGCGAAAGAGCACTCGCCATCGCCCGCGATCCCAGCCCCTGCTGCATGATCTTTCCGACCTTCTCGCAGACGTCGAGACCGACTTCGTCCATCAAACGACAGGGGCCCATCGGCATTCCGAAGTTCAGCGCTGCTTGATCGAGGTCTTGGATCGACACTCCCGCTTCAAGCAGATAGGCAGCTTCATTGAGGTACGGGGCGAGGATGCGGTTGACGAGGAAGCCGGGACCGTCGTTCACTACGACGGGCGTCTTCTTCACCGCCAGCGCCCACTTGTAGAGGGTGTCGATGGTCTTCTGAGACACCTTTGGATGCGCGATGATCTCCACCAGGGGCATCTTGTTCACGGGATTAAAGAAGTGCAGGCCCGCGAAGCGCTCAGGATGCGTCAGGGCCTGACTCATCTCCGTCAGCGAGAGGGACGAGGTGTTCGAGGTCAGAAGGCACTCATCGGTCACTTTCGTTTCAAGTTCCGCCAGCACCTTCTTCTTGACGTCCATGTTCTCGACCACCGCCTCGACCACGAGATCGAGACCTTTAAAGCCATCAAAGTTCAGCGTCGGTGTGATCGAGCGCATCTTGCGATTGAACTCGTCCTCGCTCATGCGTTTTTTTCGAAGCGCACTCGAGAAGTTGCTCGAAGCCTGCTTAAGACCCAGCTCAAGAGCTGCCGGAGTGATGTCTTTCATGATCGGCGCCTGATCGCTATTGGCAAAGAGCCACGCGATCCCACCACCCATGACACCAGCGCCGAGGACTCCCCCACGGTGGATGTCCGGCAGCTGGTCTTTGTTATCGAGCTTCTTGGAATTATCCGTAAGAAAGAAGATGTGCTGGAGGTTGCGCGAGACGACCGTTTGCGAGAGATCGCCGAAGGCCTGGGCCTCCATCGCAAGGTACGTGTCCCGCCCCTTGCCGGCTCCGGCCTCGAGGACCTCAAGAATCTTCAGGGGTGCTGGGTAGAAGCCCTTCGACTGCTCGAGGACTTTCTCCCGTGCTTTTTGGAAAATAATTTTTCGAGTAACGAAATTCTCCGTCGCTAAGCGCTCGAGAGACTTCTCGAAGCTGCCCTTCTTAGTAGGCACAGGTTTCATGAGAAGCGCAGGGACGAGTTCGAGCATGCGCTCGGTCGGTAGCATGGCTTCGGCGAGCCCCATTTTAAGCGCGGCCTTACCGCGGATCTGGCGGCCCGTGAGAATCATATCGAGGGCCTGCGGGAGTCCTACTTTCCGCGGCAGGCGATACGTTCCCCCGAAGCCCGGGAGCACTCCCAGCATCACTTCCGGAAGACCCAGGGCCGTCTTCGCATTATCAGAGACGTAGATGCGCTGACACGCCAGTGAGAGCTCGAGGCCTCCCCCCAAACACACACCATCGACCACGGCAGCTGTCGGGATGCGGAGATCTTCGATGAGGTTGTAGAGCATCTGGCCCTGCTCGGCGCCTTGCGCTGCCTCAGCTTCGCTCTTGAGCGAGTTGATCACCGACACATCGACTCCGGCCAGGAACACGCCAGGTTTATGTGAGAAGAAGATGACGCCCTTGATTTCTTTTTTCTGCTTGGCCTGGATCTCATCCAAGATCTGGCGCAACTCTTCCATCGCCTCTCGCGTCAGTGTGGTCATGGATTTCTTATCGAACTTCCCGAACCCCACGTGGGCAATGTGATTCTTCACTTCATAGGTCAGTGTTTGCAAATTCATACCCGTCCTCAGTTCTGTAGGTTCTCGATGATCACCGCTCCACCCTGGCCACCACCGATACACAGCGTGGCCAAACCATAGCGCTGCTTCCGGCGACGAAGCTCATGGGCAAGAGTCACCACGAGTCGGGAGCCTGTAGAACCCACGGGGTGGCCAAGAGCGATCGCGCCGCCGTTGACGTTCAGTTTCTCGGCCGGAATCTCACCGAGAGCATCGATCCCCCACTTCTGCGCGAGTGCCTGGTCTTTCATGACCCGCTGGCACGCGATGACCTGAGCCGCGAAGGCTTCGTTGAGTTCGACGAGATCCATCTGCGCCAAGGTCATGCCCGTGCGCTTGAGGACGCCGTGAGTGGCGAGCACAGGACCCAGCCCCATGCGCTCGGGCTCGAGTCCGTGGAAGTAGTAGTCCACCAGACGCGCCATCGGCTTGAGGTTGTATTTCTTAACGGCTTCCTCAGAGCACATGAGCCACACCGAACCGCCGTCTGTGATCGGACAGGCGTTACCAACAGTGACCGTGCCCGTGCCTTTCTCGAAGTAGGGCTTCATCTTGCCGAGTCCCTCAACCGTCGAGTTGGCACGCGGGCCCACGTCTTCCGCAAGAACTTTATCGAGGTTGCGGCCCGTGGTGATGGGCAGGATCTCTTCCGCCATGCGGCCCTCTTTCTGGGCGGCGACCGCACGATGGTGCGAGCGGTTGGCGAACTCGTCTTGCTCCTGGCGCGTGATTGCTAACTCACGCGCGAGCTTTTCGGCGGTCTGTCCCATGTTGAGCCCACAGAAGGGATCGGTGAGGCCCTGCTCGATGGCGATGATGGGCTTCAGGTACTCGGGCCTGAAGCCAGAAAGGATCGAGAGCTTCTGCATAGTGGACTTCGCCTTCATGAGATCCACAAATAGAGCGGTCATCTTTTTACTGAAGAGAAGCGGCATCTGGCTCATGCTCTCGGCACCGCCGGCGAAGATGACGTGTGAGCGGCCAGAGACAATTTTATCGAAGCCTTGAGACAAGGCCTCCATGCCCGAGGCGCAGTTGCGATGAACCGTGTAGCCGGAGGTCTTCTTATCGAGACCTGCCTCGAGGGCGATCACGCGGCCCACGTTCGGGTACTTCGCCGGTGTGCCGGTATTGCCGATAATGACTTCGTCGACGGCGTCGGCCGGAAGCCCGTGCTTATCCATCAGCGCGCGGATGAGGTAGTGGGCCAGGTAGGGCGCGGCCACTTCCTGGAGATCAGCGCCGGATTTAACTTGGGGAGTACGCTTGCCTTCGACGAGGTAGACTGCTTTCATGTGACCCTTCTTTGGTAATAAGAGAGATAAGATATTTTAGGCCTTATCACTGCGCTCGCCAAGGACGGGAAGAAATAAAAAGGGCCCGCAGCGCGGGCCCTTTCGTGAAGATTCAGTGAAGAGCGATTAAAACACTACCATCACACCGGCGAAGATCGACAACGCGTTGGATTGAATGATCTCGTCGCCCAGCTCCTGCAGGCGGCGCTGGTCCGGAGCATTGAACGGATTTACTCCGCTATCCGAGTTGCTGGCGCCGAAGCCGCGCGAGTACTGGAACTCGACGTTAAGCCCGATCGAGCGCGTGATCAAGATCTCCGTACCGGCCGAGAGGCTACCGGTCGCGTACGACGACGTGAGCTCTTCCTTGCCGAAGTTCAGGTTCCCGAACGAGTACTGGTTGTTGTCACCGTACTCGAGGGTCATGCGCGAGTAGCCGATTCCCGCACCGACGTAGGGGCGGAAGCGCTCGCCGCGCGTAATGAAGAACTTACCGTAGAGGTCAAGGCCCACGTTGCTGTACTTAATCTCGCGCGCGGAGCCGTAGAGGTTGTTGTAGCCGAACCCGAACGGCTGAGCCGCGTAGAGGTTCGCGTAGTCTTGCGTCGTGAACTGGCCGAAGTTAATGCCGACGCCCATGCTGAAGCGCTCAGTCACATTACTCTCGATGCGCACACCGCCCGCGAATTCGGTTTCAAGCTTCTCTGCTTCACCCTGGAAGTTTGTCACCCCAGCGTATGGGAGAAGTTTAATTTCTTCGAAAGCATTGCGGGGGCCATTCGCCGCCGGTGCCGCTGCTTCAATCTGGGCGGCCGGAGCCGCTTGGCCGGTCGAGACCTGGTCTTCGACGAGCGAGGACTTCTTCACCCACTTCGCACACTCGGGAGCGGTGGACTCTTCTAAGAGACACTTGAGTTTCTTCTCGTTCTCAGCGGTCTTCTTGTTAAACTCTTTGATCGCTTTCTGCGACTCGATCTTGCCGTCGATGTACTCGTCCTGGCTATCGAGGAGCTTCTCAGTCTGGCCCGAGAGCTTTCCGAGCTCCTTAGCTTTCTCTTTGTTCAACTGAGTCATGTTCTTTTGCTTACCCAGCTCCGAACGGATCCCCTCAAGCTCTCCGTCGGTGACCGGACGGTCATCGTGGAGGTAGCCGTCGACGTTGATCGGTGCGGAGTTGAGGACGTCGTCCTCTGCCAGCGCCATGACCTGGCCGAAGCTCATCCCGACCATCAGGGCGAGAGCGAGTGTTTTCTTTTGGGCTTTCATAAATCCTCCTCAGGAGACAATATTTCAAAATCTAATTACGCTTTGCGTTAGATGTTAGCTGGATTTCACATTCGCTGGCGGAAAACCCCTCATGCTGTGTAAAATTGACATGATTTAGGCTTTTTCCAAGGCAGCATCTATTAAATTTCAATCACTTACGGTCACACTCAGTCTGCTTTTAGCTTTCACGGCCGAGGCCGCCTGGCCTCCTCGGGCGATTGAGCTGATCAAATCCGCTGGCCCCAAGGACAAAACCCTCTCGAATCCGGCCGTCGCTACCTTCTGGGGTGGCTTTAAGCGCTACCAACACTTTTCTCATAACGATGGTGAGATCCTCGACTTCTCCTCTTCTCACTTTAAAAGTGGCCAGTACCCCCTGTATTTTTCCCAAAGGCCCGCGAAGGCCC
>JBKHVY010000036.1:0-15170 GCA_046569805.1 Bacteriovoracia bacterium
CGCTGGACATCACCGACAACGACGTCTACGCCGTCGATTACCCGATGGACTACGCGTCTTTCAAAGTGATCGTCGACCTCGACTTCCCGAAGCTCAAGTACAAGCCCTGGCACCCGATCGTCCCGCGCAGCTTTCAGGAGGAGAGTAACATCTTCCAGCTCATCAAGCAGGGCGACCATCTCTTGCATCACCCCTACGAGAGCTTCGTCGGTACCGTCGAGCGCTTCATCGCCCAGGCCGCCGAGGATCCGCATGTCCTAGCGATCAAGATGACGCTCTATCGCACCGGGGACAACAGCCCCTTCATCAAGAACCTCATCAAAGCCGCGGAAGCCGGGAAGCAGGTCGTGTGTCTCATCGAACTGAAGGCACGCTTCGACGAGCAGCGGAACATCTTCTGGGCGCATAAACTCGAGGACGCCGGCGTCCACGTTGTCTACGGCATCCTGGGGCTAAAGACGCACACGAAGGCGGCGCTGGTCGTGCGCCAAGAGGCCGACGGTGAGATCCTGAGTTACGCGCACGTGGGCACCGGAAACTACAACGTCGCCACCGCGAGTCTCTACACGGATCTAGGCCTTCTGACCTCAGACCGCCGGATCACGACAGAGGTCCACGAGATGTTTAACTACCTCACCGGAAGTTCGCTCAAGACCGATTACCGGGACGTCATGCTGGCGCCGATCAACATGAAGAGTACGTTCCTGTCGAAGATTCGAAACGAGATTGAGATCGCTCGCAAAACGGGGTCGGGGCTCATCATCGCGAAGATGAACAGCATGGAAGATGAGGTCATCACGGAGGCCCTCTACGAAGCCAGTGCGGCCGGGGTGGACGTCTGGCTCTACGTGCGCGGCTTCTGCTGCCTTAAGCCGGGGATCCCCGGCATGTCGGAGCGCATTCGCGTCGTGAGCGTGATCGGCCGCTTCCTCGAGCACTCCCGCATCTTCTATTTCTCCGGAGGCCAGAAGAATCCACTCCACGGCGAGTACTGGATCGGCTCAGCAGACTGGATGTTCCGGAATCTTCACCATCGCGTGGAGCTCATCGTTCCTATCTATGACATCAAACTTCGTGAGAAACTCTGGGACTTCCTCGAGATCCTGAAGGTCGATAACCGGCGCGCCTGGGACCTCAAGGCCGACGGAACTTACGTTCAGCGAAAACCTGCGACGAGCGAGACGGAGCTTGGCACCCAAGAAATCCTCATGGCGAAGACACTCGCCCGCGAGAAGAACCTCGGCGGTGGCGAGTGAAGCTCGTCTTTATTCGCCACGCACAGTCCGAGGGCCACTTCCTCGAGGACCCGGACCAAGACGCGCTCCGGGAACTCACGCAGAAGGGGATCAAGCAGTTCAGTGATCACCTGAGGCGCATGGGCCCCGTGCTTCCAGTGCCAGACGTGATCTACTGCAGTCCTCTCCTGAGATCGATCCAGACAGCAGAGCTTGTCTCAGCCCAGTATCCGTCGACGGACTTGGAGCTGATCACCGACCTGCATCTCCTAGACGACCCACATCACCTCGTGGAGTACATTTCGTTTCTGCCGGCCGAGGGCACGTACTACTTCGTGGGCCATGAGCCGCACTTCTCGTCGGTCATCGCGGCCCTCTTGGGGCTCCATCCCGAGCATGATTTTATTCGCTTTAAGAAAGGCGCCTTCCTCGTGCTTGAGGGTGGCTTCTGGGAGGGTTTTATGATGACCCTCTTCGCGCCGCCGGTGTTGATGCGGCAGCTTAGGCCTTAGGCCTGATGAACTTCCGTGGCCCCTGATCGAGCATGGAAAGAATGATTCCTTCTTTGAGGCCCACGTAGGGGAGAAGGATCTTCTTTGCTCCCAGGCCTCGCATGAAAGAGCGCACGATGAGGGTCGCCGGAAGGATCACGTCAGCACGGTTTCCGTCGAGTTCGAGTTCGCGGATGCGCTCGACCAGGCTCATGGTCTGGAGGATCTCGGTCATGCGTGTGATCTCCGGGAAGGTACACTCCTGACCGCTTTTCTTCATCACTTTGCGACGGATCTTTCCGATGCGCCGGAGGTTACCGCCGGTACCGATGAACACCTCGACTTTGCGTTTCCCTAGATGCGCAAGAACGAACTGCAGCATCTTTTGAGTGGCGATGTGGATACGGATCTCCATCTCTTCCGGGTCCGTGTGGGCCAGCAGTCGTACGGTACCTATGTTGAAACTATGCGTGGCCACGAGCTCACCCTGGACGACGAGGCTGATCTCCGTGGATCCACCACCGATGTCCATGAGCACCGTCGTTTTTTTCTTGAGGTTCAGTTCCGCGCGCACGGCTTGGTAGATCACGAGAGCTTCTTCCCGGCCGCGAATGGTTTCGATCTCAATGCCCGTGTAGCGAGCAATGTTCGTCGCAAGTTCCACGGAGTTTGGGGCGTCACGCATGGCGCTGGTCGCTACGGCGCGCACATCGCTCACGCCGTAGGCGGCGAAGAGGTGGAGCAAGCGGATGAAGGTGTCTTCCATCTGCGCGCATTTTTCAGGACTGATCGCGCCCTTGTAGAAGACGTCCTCACCCAGGCGCAGCGGTTCACGGATTTCCTTCAGGACCTCGATCTTTGTCCCCCTGGGGCGCGCGATCACCGCTCGCAGAGCGTTCGAGCCGATATCGACGGCGGCGATGGTATGTCCAAAGAGAGTTTGCGCGAGAGTCACCATGGCTTAAGTTATGACACGAGACAAGGTGGGACGCAAGCTCAGGGCACGGCGGCCATGGTGGCATCGGTCCCTTGGGCGCGCAGTGACTGGTTCATCTCTTCGACGGCGCGCTTGAATTGCGTGCGAATGAGCTCCCGCTTCGCAGGAGTGAGCCGCGGCGGAAGGGCGACGTCGAGCGCCACAGCACCTTTTGCGGTAACCGTTCCGCGCATGTCGACGGCAATGAGCGTGTTCTTAAGTTCCTGGGGAGTGAGCTGACCTTCGAGCTTCTTCCGAAGACTCTTCTCGATGCCCTCGCCGATGGTCGCCTGCTTGGCCCGCTCCACATCGTTCATCATCCCCGGCGGAAAGAAGCTCGTGCGCATGCTTGAAGGGACGTCGGACTTCCCCTGGAGGGCAACCAACGCGCGTTTGGCCTCAAGCGTGAGCGGCGCATTCGGAATCACCAGCATATCGTCGCCGCTCACCGTGATCTCGGCTTTGATGCCGTGAGGGGCCAGGGCCTGACGAACCCGATGGATGGTGTCTCCTTTGAGTTGATCGAGCTCCGCGGTCACACGCCGCTCCTGCTGTCGAACGGCGACGACGGCGTCTTCGAGGCTTCTTCCACTGGCAAGACCTCGGGCCGTAGCGTGAGCGTTTTGGGAGCCGACACCGGCAAAGTCGATCGTGACGCCGCCAGCGCGGGCATTCTCGAAGCGGTGGGCGACGCGCTCGGGGATCAGAAGTCCGGGCGAGAACTGATCGACCTGATCGAAGTACTGACGCAAACTCTTGGCCTGCTCAGGGGTGACTTCGCGATTGTAGCGCGCGGAGAGGATGCGTGCGACCTCGTTCGGGTCACTCGTCTTGCGCACGACTTCGAGGACGTCGGCCGAGGGAGTAAACTTTCTGGTCCCTTCAACCGCTTCCACAAGGGGTGTGCCCCGCAGTTGACCCTCGAGGCGCTGACGTGTTCTCTCTGCCTCACTCCAAGCCGACTGGATCTGGGCCTTCACCGCGCCGGTCTCGAAGTTTTGGACCACGCCGTCATCGGCGCGACGGGAGAAGCGAGTCACGAGGTTCGCCTCATCCGAGGAGCGTGCCAGCCCGGAGCGAAACCATGGGGTGGCAAGGATCTCAGTGGATACGTAGCGCGCCTCTTGCATTTCTTTGAGGAAAGTCTGATCGTTGCCGGCGAGGCGGCGGCCCAATTCCTGCATCAGTTCGTTCTCTTTTCCCGGAGGCCCGCGGATACCTGCCCGCAAGGATTTGTAGTCCGAGTAGAACGAGACTTCGACGCCGGGGTAGTCGCGCTTAAACTGCTCTACGAGTTCGCGCACAGATGCGTTGTAGCGGTTACCGATGGCGTTGACGAGCGTCTTATCCTTGAGCGTGTCGTTGAGGAACTTGAGGGCCGTATTCTGCGTGTCGAGAAAGAATACTCCCGCTTGTTTGGGAGCGAGACTCAGGGCGATCCAGGCCCTGTTTTCGGTGGGAGTCGTCACCGCATGACTGCTCCAGCGCTTGAGGAAATCCGAGCGCGGGAGAGGCTTCGGCACTGGTGTGTGCGGCGTGGGAGCGGTCTGGGCATGCGGAGTGCGAGACTGGCGCGTGACGGCTGCGGTGACCTTCTCGGTGGTCTCGGTGAGCTTCGTCATGCCCTTCGCCTTGAGGATCAGGCTGATCTTCGTCGCAGGAATAAAAATCCCTGCCACCACGGCACACACGTGCGCGTCCTGGGCCTCAGGTTTAAGGCAATCCCAGTACGCGACTTGTCGCGAGGCTTCGCTGCGCGCGGCGCCCATGAGGTACTGGAGCGTTTTCCGAGCGACGTCGAAGCCCGCGCGGTGAGCGTCGATGAAGCTTCGCACGGTCTTCGCACGGCACTCCTCAGAGCGTAGGCACTGTGCGGTTTTCTGTGCGACGTGGTTCGCCTTGGCCGGGACTCCGTTTAAGAGATCCGTGATGTCTTCGGCGGGTGTGTTCTCGGCCCAGATATAGGCTGCCACCAGCGCGTCTTTCCCGGCCTCACCAAGGGCCCCGAGGAGTTCGACGATGTCGGTGGCGAACATCACCGCACAGTAGGCCGTGCCCTTCGGTGTGATGGGGTTGATGACGTATTTTTCGAGGAAGGTCGGCTCCACGCAGTCGCGCATGTAGAGCTTTCTCTCGAAGTCGTGCTTGAAGTGCTTCTCGCAGCGATCGCGGATCTCGAGTTCACAGGTGATGCGCTCGAGGTCGCGTTGCTGGGGCCCGAGTGGCGAGGGGATCTGGTCGCAGGTCGACGCCCATCCGGACGTGGACAAAAGTAGAGTGAGCCCAACGCTTAAGAGCTGCGACAGAAGTTTCACAAGAAACTGATCGGATAAAGAAAGAATAAAAGAAGTCTTAAAACGAGACCGACGAAAGGAGTCGGGAAAAAAGCGGGGCCCTCAGGCCCCGCAGGAGAACTTATGCGATGTTGAGCTTTTTCTGGAGGTTGACGTTGATGGCCTCGAGGAAGCCTTCGGTCGTCAGGTAGTGCTCAGGGCCCACCTTATCGCCGTAGATGCAGACCGCGAGGTCTTTTGTCATCTTGCCTGACTCAACGGTTTCCACGCACACCTGCTCGAGGGCCTGGCAGAAGTGGATGAGCTCTTTGTTGTTGTCGAGCTTCCCGCGGTGCTCAAGGCCTCGCGTCCACGCGAAGATCGAGGCGATCGGGTTCGTCGACGTGGGCTTGCCTTGCTGGTGCATACGGTAGTGACGAGTGACGGTGCCGTGAGCGGCTTCCGCTTCCATGGTCTTGCCGTCTGGAGTGACGAGGACCGAAGTCATGAGCCCGAGAGAACCAAAGCCTTGGGCCACGGTGTCGGACTGGACGTCACCGTCGTAGTTCTTACAGGCCCAGACGAAGTTGCCGTTCCACTTGAGTGCCGAGGCCACCATGTCGTCGATGAGGCGGTGTTCGTAGACGATGCCCTTGGCTTCGAACTTCTTCTTGTAGTCGCTGTTGTAGATCTCTTCGAAGATGTCCTTGAAGCGGCCGTCGTACTTCTTGAGGATCGTGTTCTTCGTCGAGAGGTAAAGAGGCCAGCCCTTCATGAGTGCCATGTTGAAGCACGAGTGCGCGAAGCCCTTGATCGACTCGTCGGTGTTGTACATCGAGAGAGCGACGCCGTCGCCCTTGAAGTTGTAGACTTCCCACTCGGTGACCTTGCCGTCTTCGGCGTGGAAGCTCATCTTGAGCTTCCCCTTGCCCTTGATGACCGTGTCGGTAGCGCGGTACTGGTCGCCGAAGGCGTGGCGGCCGATCATGATCGGTGCGGTCCAGTTCGGCACGAGGCGCGGGACGTTCTTGCAGATGATCGGCTCGCGGAAGACGGTGCCGTCGAGGATGTTGCGGATGGTGCCGTTGGGCGACTTCCACATCTGCTTGAGCTTGAACTCTTCCACGCGCTTCTCATCAGGAGTGATCGTGGCACACTTGATGCCGACGTTGTACTTCTTGATGGCCTCAGCAGCGTCGATGGTGACCTGGTCGTCGGTCTTGTCGCGATTTTCCATACCAAGGTCATAATACTTGATGTCGAGTTCGAGATAAGGATTGATCAGCTTGTCTTTGATGAAGGTCCAGATGATGCGAGTCATCTCGTCTCCGTCGAGTTCTACGACCGGATTTTGCACTTTAATTTTCTTCATGGTGCGCTCCTGATTTGTGAATGAAAAGTCCTCCTATTTTTAGGCATAACCCCGCGTCTGTCGAGCGCAAAGCCGGAGAGTTTTTCTGACGGAGTGAGTTACTAGAAGGGGAGCTTGAAGCCGAGCTGTCCTGGTTTGAAAAAGGGCTTTTTTCCAAGGCTCGTCAACCATTCTACAAAGGGCGGGGCGGGAGCTTTCCACAACTGCCATTGGCGTCGCTGCCCGACGTACTCGGTCACGAGCGCCAGGAAGTCCTCGTCGTTGCCGTAGGGGAGGTGGATCAGGCGCAGGACATCTTCGTCGGCGAGATAGAGTTTCACGCGTCGACCATCGACCTCAACCGGAGCAATGGCGAAACTCATACCGACGGCCATCTCATCGTCCGGCGCGTGCGTCGGTGCTCCGGGGAGAGTGAAGTAGGGGTGAAGCTTCAGGTCGCGCGACTCCCACGCGATGCTGAGCTCGTGGCGTTGCAGCCAGCGCAAGAAGGCACGCCCTTCACCGAGTTCACGCTCTTCGCGTGCGCCGGAGCTGCGCCAGCCGCGGTAGGCACGGGTAAACGAGACCTGCTTCGGCATCTGTCGCCGCAGCAATAAAAGAGCGGTGCGGTCACCGGGGTTGGGTTGCCAGTGTCGGCCCTCGGCGTAGACCGTGGTGAACTCAATGACGGGGCGTGGCTGACAGGGAGAGTCGGGGTGGAAGTCCCCGTAACTATAACTCGCCTTTCCATAGCGCAGCGGTCGTTTCATGCAACCTTCTACGACCTCGTGTAGGCAAAATTTTAGCCCCTTGAAAATTACGGAAAAGTTACGGATAATGACATTTGAGGTGCAGTATGCGTGTCGCTGGTTTCCCGTCCCCCGCCGATGAATATGGTCTGGTGTCCCTGTCGCTCAACGAGCTCCTAGTCCCAAGGCCCACCAGCACTTTCTTCGTGCGCGTGGTGGAGGACCTCGCCCCCAACATCAAGCGCCAGGACATCCTGGTCGTCGACCGCTCGCTCAAGGCCCGTAGCGGGACGCTCGCTCTGGTGGTGATCGCGGGCCAGCTGTGTCTGCGTCGAATCGAGCAGCGCGGAAGTGAGCTGTGGCTGTGCTCTCTGCGCACAGGTCCTGCGCTCCGGCTGCGCGAAGATGATGATTCGCTTTTATGGGGAGTGGTGACCTACGTCATCCATCAGACCCATGGGTAAACGGCGCTGGGCGATCCTCGACTGCAACTCCTTCTACTGCTCGTGCGAGCGGCTGTTTCGGCCCGAGCTCAACGACAAACCCGTGGTGGTGCTCTCGAACAACGACGGCTGCATGATCAGCGTAAGCCGCGAGGCGAAGGCACTGGGACTCAAGATCGGGGCCCCGCTGCATGAAGTGAAGGAGCTCGTGCGGCGCCACCGTGTGCGCGTGTTCTCCTCGAACTACCAGCTCTACGGCGACCTCTCCCGCCGGGTCATGCGCATTCTGGACGAGCTGCATCCTGATGTCTTGCAGTATTCCATCGACGAGGCCTTCATTAACTTCTCCCACGTGCCCCCCGGCGAGGAAGAGAGCTGGGCGAAGGAAGTGTGCGCGCGGGTGAAGCGTGAGACGGGGATTCCCGTCACGATCGGCGTGGGGCCCTCGAAGACGCTGGCGAAGCTCGCCAGCCGCGTGGCGAAGAAAGTCCGTTCGCCGGCGCTGGCGCTCCTCGACGAGAGTGCGATTGAGAGTTGTTTGCGCGAGACACCAGTGGAAGACGTCTGGGGCATCGGCCACGGCTCGGCGGTGAAGCTGCGCGCGCTCAAGGTACGTTCGGCCTGGGAGTTCCGGGAGTACCCGAACACGCCGCTCGTGCGCTCGCTTTTAACCGTGGTCGGGGAGCGCATCCGCGACGAGTTGCGCGGCATCGACTGCGTGGAGCCGGCGGAGATCGGCGATAAGAAAATGATCGCGAGTACGCGCTCCTTCGGCAAGCGCGTCTTTGAGCGGCGTGAGCTCGAAGAAGCGGTGGCGACCTACGTGGGGTTTGCCTGTGAGAAGCTGCGGGCGCAGGGAAGTGTCGCGCGCGGCCTTTCGGTGATGCTGCGGACGAATCCCTTCGACGAGCAGTCGCAGTACTACCGCAACGACGCGCAGATCCTCTTGCCCTCGGCGAGCAGTGACACGGGGATCTTCATCGCCCAGGCGCTAGAGCTGGTGCGCGCGCTGTTTAGGCCGGGCCTTGCGTACAAGAAGGCCGGCGTCTTCATCTTCGACATCTCGCCGCGCGCGGAACAGCAGCTCGACCTCTTCGCTACGCAAGCCCCGGATCGCCTGGAGCTCATGCAGGCGATGGATGGGATCAACAAGCGCTGGGGCCGCGGCACCATCCGCATGGTCGCCACCGGCGTGACCCAAGACTGGCGCATGCTCTCGGAGAGTCGCTCGAACAAGACCCAGCTCAGCTGGCGTGACCTCGTGGAGGTCCGGGCCGAGGGGCGGCGCTAAGGCCTAGGAAGCCCATTCTAAGGTGTCACGGGAAGCACGCAAAATTTTCACGCTTTTCACAATTTCGTCAAAACTACCTCGGTTTCATGTGAAAACTTCCTGGATCAATAAAAAGCAACAAGAGGATAGAAGAGAATGGACGCCACACTCTTCGATTTCGACAACTACCGCGAGTATCTCACCAAGGTGATGATGCCCAATGGTCCCTACCAGCAGAAGGGCTCGAACCTGTCGCGCTGGGCGCGGCGCCTAGGCCACAGCTCTCCGAGTCTCCTTTCCATGGTGCTCAAGGGCGACCGCACGCCGAGCGACGAGCTCCTCGATAAGCTCATCAGCGAACTCAAACTGTCACGTTCGGAGTCGAACTTCCTTCGTTTAAAAGTAAAGCTCGAGCGCCTCGAGCGCAAAGGCAAGTCGAGCCAAGAGATCCGCGACGAGCTCGATCTTTTAATCCGATCTGTGAGTAAAGTCCGCCGCAAGGTCATGAGCCTCTCGGCGTTTGAGTCCATCGCTCAGTGGTACTGCGTGGCCATCAAGCAGCTCATCGCCACCTCCGGCTTCGTGGAGGACCACGACTGGATCTGCCGCCGCCTCCGGAACAAAGTTCGACCGCACCAAGTGAAGAAAGCCATCGAGCACCTTCTGGCGCTGGGCACCGTCCAGCGCAACGAGGAAGGCCGCTTGGTCGTCGCTTACGCCGTGACGACCCCTACAGAAATTCCGTCCGCCGCCATTGTCCAGCACCACCTTGGCATGCTCGATCGTGCCCGCGAGGCCCTCGAGGAGCAAAAGGTCGCGGAGCGATCTTTCATGGCGCTGACACTCCAGGCGGATCCAGCGAAGATCGACGACGTGAAGAAAGACATCGCCGACTTCATCGAATTGATGAACGAGAAGTACTCCGCCGCGGACGCCGCGCGCGTGTACCAGCTGAACGTGCAGTTCTTCGAACACACCACAGAGACCTCGGCCGGGGAGCGGATCCAATGAAATTCCTATCACTGATATTTTGCCTCACGACCTTTGCTGCCTTTGCCAATGAGCGCGAACTCACGCAGCAGCTGACGGCTGAACGCATGAAACCGTTGAGACCCGAGTGGCGCATCGAGATCTGCGAAGAGCGCCTGTGCCGCCAGGAACGCCTGGTGGACGTCGTTCGTCGCGCGCGCCAGGAGCGCAGCGGGGGCGGGGACATCATCGGAAACGGTGGGGGCCTCGGAGAACAGAACTTCATCTACGCCCTGAGCCAGGTCTCGGGCTTCATCCGCGAAACACTCGCCGCAGGATTAGTCCAGGGCCCAGACGCCGCCGCCCTCGCACGCATTGCTTGGCACGCACAGACCCAAGGGGAGCGCGCCGGAGAGTTGATATTCATTTCGGGCAAAGCTGTTCCGGGCCTCTTCGACAGCCCAACGGATCCGGAAGTGCGCATGGCGAAGACCGCGCTCTCGCCGGAGGCGCCGATCCTCATTAACCTCGATATGATCTACCAGCGCGCCTACGGCAAGCTCGAGATCATGCCCTTCACGGTCATGGTCGCAAGTCTCGTCCACGAGCTGGGCCACCAGATCGGCATCCAGGACCACTCGTACCTCGACTACCTCGGCGCCCGCGTGCGCCGGCTCCTCGAGCGCGAGCAGAACCGCGTGGGCCGCAATCTCGGTCGCGACGGCCGCGTGGAGATGACGAGCATCAACTTAGGGCCCCTCGCTGTGCCGAAGCTCTACTTCACTTTCGGCGAACAGCTCGTCACGTTTGATAGCGAACTCCACGCAGCACTCAAGTGCCGCGATCCGAAGGCACAGGTCCGCTCCGCGCGCTTCGATAACCAGCACTGGCAGCCGGGCGTGAACTTCGATCGCAGCTGGGTTACGTCCTACCGCGCCTGGGTCACGCTGAAATGTGTGACTCGTGACGGCGTTTTAGAAGAAGAGGAACGCGACTTTGCGCTGGATCTGGCGGTGAACCTCGAAGGCGAGACGCCGGAGATCCGTGTGGTGCAGTTGGCGCTCTACAACTAAAGCTCGACCACGTCACCGGTCTCCGGAATGAACGCCGCGAGGCCCAGCTCTGCGAGCTTCACTTGCAGGGCGCGCTTGGAACTGGCTTCCCCGTGGTTGAGTGCGACGCGCGTGCCTGGAGCGCAGCCCTTGATCCAGGCGATGAGTTCCGACTGATCCGCGTGAGACGAGAAGCAGTCCGAGTGCACGACTTCGCCGAGCCACTGCGCAGTAGCACCTTCGCCGAGGTTAATCATGCGCTCGCCGTGCAAGAAGTCGTAGCCTAAGGTGCCGGGAGACATGTAACCGGGAAGGAACAAGAGGGCCCGGCGCTCGGGGGCGAGGGCCTGGAGGTGAGTCATGATGGGGCCACCGCTCAGCATACCGCTCGATGAGAGGATCAAAAAGGCGCCTTCTTTGTTACCGAGGCTCTTTCGCTGGTGGAAGAACTCCACGGCCTCAAAGGCCTCGAGGGCTTCGGTAAGCCCATGGGGATCCTTGGTGTCCGCCGCGAACTTGGCGTAGACCTTGTTCGCCTTGTGAAGCATGGGGCCGTCGACGTAGATCGGAAGCTCGTACTCCGGATGGCGCTTGAGGAAGCGGTGGAGAAGATAGATGAGATTCTGCGCGCGGGCGACGGCGAAACTCGCCAAAAGTCCAGGTCGGCCTTCGCTCTGAAGACGCACGAGGAAACTATTGAGTTCTGCCTCCATGCCTGCGGGCCTCTCGCGATCCCCGTAGGTCGACTCCATCACGACGAGATCATACCTACCCTGCGCCGGCTCGGGTGGAGCGAGGAGCACGTCATCGCTGCGACCGAGGTCTCCGGAGAAGAGAACTTTTTTCTCCGCCGTGATCTCGACGCTCGCGGCACCGAGGATGTGGCCGGCGCGCTTGAACTCGACCTGCATGTGGTCGCACTTAAAAGGGTGGTGGAAGGGGATCGTCTTCAGCAGTGAGACCACCGTCTGCACGTCTTGTGTCGTGTAGAGATCCTGCAGGCGCGTGTCCGTGCGCTTCTCGAGAAGGCGTGCGGAATCGTTGAGGATAATCTGCATCAGCGTCGCTGTCTGGGGCGTGCAGTAGATCTTGCCGCGAAAACCTAAGTTCGTGAGTCGTGGAAGAAAGCCGGAATGGTCGAGGTGCGCGTGCGTGAGGAAGACCGCACTCAGGTCCTTTGGGTCGAAGGGGAGCTTCTCGAGGAGCGCCTCGTCTGCGTTCTCACCCTGGTAAAAACCCGCGTCAACGGCGTAGAGGAGGTCCTGACTTTCGAGCAAAGAAAGCGAACCCGTGACAGATTCTGTGGCACCGAGAAAGGTTATTTTCATGCGTGGCCCTCGAGGACGGTTTGGATGTCAAATTGGAGGAGTTCCTGCTCGCGCTCGCTGAGGCCCAGGTGACGCATCTCTTCTGGTGATTCCTGCAGATCCTGGAGCGTGAGAATGTTTTTGTTGAGCAGGCGCTCAACGTGGTGGTGCTTAAGGCGCTTGAGCGAGGTGATCGGGTAGAGCTTCAACCGCTTGATGAGGTCGAGGAGATTCTCTTCGCTTGGCGTATTGGTTCCCAGGAGCTTGATGCCGTGGAACTGGGCGTAGTCCATGGCGTCCTTGGTGAACGAGGTGTTGGTGGCGATCCACAGGTCGTGGAGCTTGTACTTATGTGATCCCGCTCTCAGGTCGTCCATGCGGGCCTTAAGATAGAGCACAGTCTTTATGTCGCTCTTGATGCCCTGATGATTGTGGAACTTGCACTCGATGAGTTCGGTGATGCCCTTCTGGTGCGCGAGGATATCGACCTCGTGGTTCACCGTCTGGCCGCGCAGGATGAGGCCCACCTCAGTGGTGAAGCCCAGCTCCTGGGCGATGCGGGCGATGAAGTCTTCGAAGTGGAACCCTGCGGGACCGAGCTCGAAGAGTGCGCGCTTGAGGGAATAGTTCACGGCCGCGACCGGTGAGGCCTTCTGGATCAATTTGTAAGAGCGCTGGAAGAGGTCGTGGGTCGAGACTTTCTTCTTTGAGAGCGGGGGGCCAAGCTTCGTGAGGATGCCCTCGCACTCATTGGGCTTTAGTCCACACTTTCGAAACGAGCGCTTGAGTTTGTTGCGCGAAAAGGACTGGAGCTCGCCCGAGGCCTTGAGGATCTGCGGATAGTTGTCTGAGTGATAGTGTTTCTTTGCCATTAGAGTTGGATCCCGATGGTGTTGCCGCGGATGAAGGCCACCTTGTCCGCGTAGAAGGTGCGCAGCACACGCAAAAGGGCGGCGCGCATGGGAATATAGCCGAAGCGGAACTGGTCGATGCGCACTTCAAGCAGCAGCGTCTGCGGATCGAAGTGCACCGCTCCGGTCGAGCTCACGTCCACGCCTCCGGTGAGGGAAGTAAACAGAACCAGTCGATAGTCTCCCTGGCTTAAAGTGAGTTTGGGATTCTTGACGAAGAGTTTACCAGACAAGAAGGGAAAGACACGCTTCAAGAAGCGCTCGAGGTCGGCGGATTCGATGCGTGCGGCAGCGAGCTCTCCGGAACGGACGCAATCAGTGAAGATCTCTCCTAGGCGCAAGACCGGTGTTTCGGATTTCTGGCACTCGAGTCTAAGACCCTCGAGCTGGATCTTCTCCGGCGCTGGAGCGTTGATCGTGAGCGATTGTGCTGTCACCAGGTGATCAGCCGTATTCGAGAGGCGGATGTTCGCTTCGATGAGTGTCGCCGTGAGGTTCGCCTGCAGCCAGCGCGGAATGTTGCGCCAGAGGATCGACACGGGTCCTAGGTAGATGCGCATGTTCTGATCCGTGCGCTGGGTGCGGACGCGGTAGCTTTGATTTTTGAGGCCCTCGGCGATCACGAGATCGAGCCGCGTAGCCTCGCCCTCGCCCTTCTCGTTTTCAAGTTGAAACTGGGCGATCTCAAGCTCAATCGCCTCGAGTTCGATCGCGTGTGCCGGCGAGAGTAACGTGAGAGTGAAGAGAAGCGCTAAGAGCGGCATAGATGATCCTTTTCGAATGATGAGAAAATCATACAAAAAGATGATCCCTTTGAAAGGTTTATTCGGCCGAATTGCCCTCGATCACGACCGGCGCGAAGCCACCGCCGGGAGTGCGAAAGTTCGTGGTTTGTCCTTGGTAGAGCCTTGCTGCGAGCAGCAAAATCTCTGCCTTATAGGTAAAAACGCGCAGATCGTATTTGAGGGCCTCGCCGTTGACGAGACACGTCGGAGGCGGGACGTACTCCTGAGCGACATAGTCTCCGTTGAGAATGTCCGCCCACACACCACGGGTGAGCTTGTCGCCCCGATAAGCGCCGCGGCTCCCGAAACCCTCCACCGGTTTAAAGAAGTAGTGTTTGCGTTGGCTCCAAAGTGAATCCGCATTCTCACGTGTCACAAGGTGCGTGCGCGGAATGACTCGCAAGAGAAGCTCCAGCTCAGCATCACTCGCACCCAATTTTTTAAGTGCAGCAGGATCAGACAGTCGCACGAGATTCTCCTTGTGCGCGTAGAGCGCATGGTGCGCCGGTGCCGGTGTTATGAGCGTGTGGCCCTCCCGCGTCGCCGCGAGGAGGTGCGCGTGGGCAGCGTCCCGAAAGTAGAAATCTGTCAGGCGGTTGTAGAGAAGGTCGATGCGCTCGTCGTTGAAGAAGAGCGCGCCGTCGCGCCACGCGAGGTCCGCGGGCGCACAGATGATCGTCCGGAATCCGTTCGCCGTGAGCGCTCGTTGGATCAAGAGGAACTCGGGGTAGAGGAACTGCTCTGACGGTGCCTCGTCGACGATGGCGATGGTCTGGAGCGGAAGGCCCGGCCGCGCACAGCGCCACTCGGAACGAAGCATGTCTACGAACTTCTCAGTCGTCGCTCGTCTCTTGTCTGGCGAGAGCTGCTCGAGGCACAGAAACGCCCCGCCGGCGTTGGTGTTGATCTCGATCAGGCGCGGGCCCTGCGATGTGAGGTGGAAGTCGTAGGCGATGAAGGCGCCGGGCGACGCACACTTTCTGGCCGTGCGCTCGAGCACGGCTTCGAGTCGTTGAATGAACTCGTGAACGACGTGAAGCTGCTCGGTCCCGAGGTGGACGACGGATTGGGAGAAGAAGTTCGCTGGGACCTCAGATCGATTCATTGCCGATTATCTTACGCATCGGCCCCAGAGAAGTCAGTACCGATCTATTCTTCCAGCATGCTCTCGAGTATGCTCTCTTGGCTCTCCGAGAGATCCGGGCATCTCTCGCGGATGTAGTCCATCGAGAGCTTCGACGAGCAGTAGAGCTTGCCGTCGGTGTGGTAGTTCACCGTCGTGCGCACGAGCTTACCGTCGTCGGTCTGCACGAAGAGGGGCTTCTGGACGATCGTGTTCTTCACCTTCATGCGCGCCA
>JBKHVY010000037.1:0-14119 GCA_046569805.1 Bacteriovoracia bacterium
GTCGCACTCATGGATTTTGCCTGGGAGAAGTGGTCGTATCGTCAAAAAATGATGATGTCTAAACAAGAGGCCAAAGACGAGCACAAAGAGAAGGACGGTAATCCAGAGATCAAGCAAAAGATCCGTGCCATCCAGCGCCAAATTGCCCAGAAGCGGATGATGGACGGTGTAAAAAAAGCCGACGTTATTGTCACCAACCCAACCCATATTAGTGTAGCATTGAAGTATGACGGAAAGAGCATGGTCGCTCCTGAAGTCATGGCGAAGGGGGCCGATCATTTGGCCCTCCGGATCCGCGAAATCGCGAAAGAGTACGACATCCCCGTGGTGGAAAACGTGCTTCTAGCGAGAACGCTGTACGCGACGGTGAAGGTGGGACACGGAGTGCCCCGGACTCTCTACCGAGCGGTCGCCGAGGTTCTGGCTTTCGTTTATAAGCTTAAGCGGAAGAAGAAGGCCTTGAAGTAGTCTTAAAGCCCAAGGAAGGGATTTAACACATGGACAGTATCTTTAGTCGCCTCAAAGTCTTCACGCAGAACTCCGATCTGGCCGTGGCCATCGGCCTTCTGATCATTCTCTTCGTGATGGTGGTCCCCGTTCCGCCCTTGGCGCTAGACCTGTTCTTGGCGTTCTCGCTCGCCATCTCTGTCGTCATCCTGCTCATGAGCGTCTACGCCAAGAAGCCTCTCGACTTCTCAACCTTCCCAGCGGTCCTTCTGATCACGACACTCCTGAGACTTTCTCTGAACGTCGCTTCGACAAGAAATATTCTTCTCAAGGGGGCTGACGAGGGCACGGGGGCGGCAGGGGAGATCATCCGCGCCTTCGGAGACTTCGTCGTCGGCGGTAACTACGCCGTTGGCTTGATCATCTTCATGATCCTCGTGGTCATCAACTTCATTGTTATCACCAAAGGTGCGGGCCGCGTGGCGGAAGTCAGTGCGCGCTTCACCTTGGACGCGATGCCCGGGAAACAGATGGCCATCGACGCCGACCTGAACGCGGGCCTCATCGACAACAACGAGGCAAAACGCCGCCGCGCCGAGATCGCCCAGGAGGCGGACTTCTACGGTTCGATGGATGGTGCCTCGAAGTTCGTTCGCGGTGATGCCATCGCCGGTATCCTCATCACCGTGATCAACGTCATCGGCGGCATCATCATCGGCGTCGCTCAGCACGACATGCCCTTCTCCGAAGCGGCCCGCGTGTTCACGCTCCTCACCGTCGGCGACGGCCTCGTGGCACAGATCCCAGCCCTCGTGATCTCGACCGCCGCCGGTATCATCGCGACGCGCTCGAACAACGACAACGCGCTCGGAAAGCAGGTGGGCGATGAGTTCACGGTTCATCCAAAAGCTTTCTACATCACAGCTGGTGTATTGGGGCTCTTCGCGATGATCCCAGGTCTTCCGGGACTTCCGTTCTTCGCCATCGCGGCACTTTGTGGCTTCGCCGGTTTTAGGATTGAGCAGAACAAGAAGAACATCGCGATCGCGAAGAAGTCGGAGGAAGTCAAAGACCTCAAGTCCGCCAGCGACACGCTCGAGAGCTTGCTCCCGGTTGAGCTGGTTCAGCTCGAAGTGGGCTACGGCCTCGTGAGCATCGTCGACGCCGATCAGAACGGAGACCTCCTGGAGCGCATCTCGCACCTGCGTAAGCAGTTCGCGACCGACTGGGGACTTATTATTCCATCGATCCGGATCAAGGATAACCTGGAACTTAAGCCCGGAGGTTACTCCGTGAAGCTCAAGGGCATCGAGATCGCCAAGGGCGAACTCATGCCGGACCACTTCTTGGCCATGGATCCAGGGACGGTCATCGGGAATGTTGATGGCATCGAAACCAAGGAGCCCGTGTTCGGACTTCCCGCGCTCTGGGTAACCGAGGATCTGCGCGATGAAGCGCAGTACAATGGGTACACTGTCGTCGACCTCTCCACCGTCGTGGCGACCCACCTGACCGAGGTCCTCAAGGCGAACCTGCACGAGCTCCTGGGCCGCCAGGAATTGGTTCGCTTGCTGGATAACTACAAAGAAGAAAATCCAAAGATCGTTAGCGACCTGATCCCTGATATCCTTCCGATGGGGACGGTCCTGAAAGTGATGCAAAACTTGCTCCGGGAAGGTGTTTCGGTGCGTGACCTGCGGACACTCCTTGAGACCATGGCCGAGTTCGGGACTAGTTCGAAGGAAGCTGACACATTGACCGAGTACGTTCGTCAGGCGCTCTACCGTCAGATCACTGAACGCATTAAGAGTCCTCAGGGGGACATTCCGCTGTTCACGCTGGATCGAGCAGTGGAGGAGAACATCGCACGAGGCATCGTCCGCTCGGACGGCAATGAGCAGCTATCGCTCGATCCAAAAGTTACTCAGACCATCCTGGCGGGCCTCAATGAAAAGATTGAAGAGGCTACGAACGCAGGTGAGAAAATGGTGGTGCTGTGTTCGCCAGTCATCCGTCGCCACTTCAAGCGCCTGACGGAAAAGTTCATTCCCAACCTGATTGTGGTCAGTCATAATGAGTTAAGCCCCGAAGTTAATATCCGCTCACTTGGTACCGTAAGGTTGTAAGCCGATGTTTGTGAAAAAGTTTGAAGCAGATACGATCGACGAAGCCCTCAAGGCCGTGAAGGCTGAGCTAGGGCCGGACGCGATCATCCTTAAGACGATCACGAACAAGGGCCTCAAAGGAGCCTTCAAGAAAAAGCGCATTGAAATTACGGCGGCGATCTCGGAGAAGAACTTCGACAAGAAAGCAAAGGTGGACAAAGTGCTGAATGACGAACAAAAGCGCGACTTCTACGCGCGCGGTGCCGGCTCGATGAAGACGGCGATCGACGAGTACGCACAGAGTCCGTCGAACAGTGCCGGAGCCGCGGGCTACGGGCAGCTCGGTCTTAACAAGATGGTTAACCAACTCGCCCGTGGAACAGCGGGGATTGCCGGCGCGGCGAAGACCACATCCCAGGCCCTCAAGCAAGGCCTCGATGACTTCCTCGGTGATGACGATGACTTCGATACAGAAGACGATGCGATTGACATCGAACCAGTGCGGCCAGCGCCACGGCAAGTGCGTGCGGTAGAGGCTGCGCCGAAGGCGGAGCCACGTAGGGCCTCTCAGGTTCCGCGCGAACTTACACCAGAACCGGTTTCTCCCGCGGCACCAGCGCCGAGCCTCTCTCCTGTCGCCCGTGAACTCATTCAGGAGCTGCGCCAAGAACTCAAGACTCAGCAACACCGGATCCAACTTCTCGAGCAAAAGCTCCATGAGATGGGCCCGGCCCATGCAGCACAGGTCCATGCGGATGCTCGAGGAATTCATCAGCTTCGCACGACGCTGAAGTCCCTCGAGGTGGACGAATCGATCGTGATGGACTTAATCCGCAAGGCAGCCTATGAGCTTTCGAAAGAAGATCTCGAGAGCACGGATGTTGTTTTCGAGTTCGCGCTCCGGGAAATGACTCAATCCGTGAACGTCGCTTTGCCGTTGTTTTCTCGAGTAGAAGGTGACGAACCTGTCGTGACGTTACTTCTCTCCGAGGCTGCGGCCGGGCAGAGTAGCATGTCGATGAAAATCGCCGTCCTCAAGAAAGACGTTGAGATCATCCAGTACTCCACCGAGGGCGGACCTCAAGGGTCATCTGACTTTGCTGCTCAGGTATTCGGACTTAAGATCCACAAGGCGCAGAATCCAGCTGAGATCGTCCAACTAGCTCGTAAAGCAACGGAAAGTGGAAAAAGCGTCTTGGTGGATTTGCGGTTAGCGAATAAACAGCACGATGAGACGAAGAAATTTATTGAGTCACTCCGCCGAGGCTTCCACCACGTCGAGGTGCTTATCACGATCTCCGCGATCCATGGTGAACTTTATAACCGTAAAATTCTTTCCCGTTACAAGGAACTCGCTGACGGGCTTATAATTTCTCATGTGGATTTGTGTCTCAGTTTCGGGGCACTTTTCAACGTCCATCGAGCACATTCCAAAGTTCCCTTGAAGTTCTTTGGAACCGGCCCGGTGGTGCCAGATGACATCGAGTCAGCGACGGCCGAGAGAATCATGGCAGGTCTGTTCCAGTTCTAGTTCGTAATTGATGATGAATCCGTTTCCCTAGGATGGGGAAGCTGAGTGAGTGGATGTACAGGAGGTATATGCAGAAGACCAGTGACTGGCTGATGTCATTCAGCCGCGGCCCGAAACTCAACGCTCGTCCAGCGGTACCGCTGGCAAAACCTTCGAGCTGTGTGAAGGTTTCCATCACGGGCGGAAAGGGTGGAGTCGGGAAGACTTCGGTCGCTCTCCGCATGGCCCGCGAACTCGCCGGGATGGGGCAACGAGTCCTCCTCATTGACTGCGATACCAATCTCTCGAATACCGCCATCAAGCTCGGTCTCCCGCTCGATGACATGTTCTGGAAGCTCCTCTCCGCGGAGAAGCAGTTTCATGAGTGCGTGATTCGTCGGCAGGGCTTCGACCTCCTTCCGGCCTGCAACGGCAGCGTCGAAATCTTCGAGAGCCGCCTGGCCTTCGACGAAGTCATCATCGATATCATCTCTGCGCACGAGCACGAGTATGACTGGGTGCTCCTCGACTGTCCCGCTGGCCTCTCGCGCGAGAGCTTAACGCTAAACGCTTGGTGCGATCACCGAGTGGTCGTCGTGACGCCCGACAAGAGCTCGATCACTGATTCGTATTCACTCGTGAAGATTCTCCAGAGCCGGTACGGCATTAAGGAGAACCACCTTCTCGTGAACATGATCCAGAATGATCGACAGTTCCAGAAAGTCGTCATGACCCTGAGTGAGACGATCGAGAACTTCCTCGGCTGTCGCACGCACGTGCTTGGTGGGTTGCGCAAGGTGGATATTTCTGCCGAGGGGTTTGATACTTTTTTCCTCTCTGAGGACGGAAGTGAGTGGCATAAAAATTTCTTAAAGACCGTGCAGCAGTTCGCCGAAAAATGGGGTGCCGGGAACGAGTCTCGAAACCTGGCAGTGGAACAAGAAGTCCATTAGATCCCAAAGCTAAGGAGCAGCGCCCATGTCGTCACTGACAACGAAACTGAAAAACCTCAAAGACTACCGCAGTACGGTTGACCCGCAGGTGAAGGATCAGATCGTCCTCGAGTATGCTCCTCTTGTGAAGTACATCGCACAGAAGATCGCCTCGCGCCTTCCCTCGAACATTGAGCTCGATGACCTCATGTCGTGCGGTGTGATCGGACTGATGGACGCGATCGAGAAGTTCGATCCGACGCGCGATAATAAGTTTAAGACTTACGCCGAATTCCGTATCCGGGGAGCTATCCTCGACGAGCTGCGCTCGCAGGACTGGGTTCCGCGCTCCGTGCGCGAGAAGGCTAAGCAGGTCGAGCGTGCTTACGCGAAGCTCGACAAAGAGCTTGGGCGCCCAGCGACCGACGACGAAATGTGCGCTGAGCTGCAGTGCTCGATGGATGAGTTCCATGACCTGATTAACAAGTCAAAGTCCGTTTCCCTCCTGAACATCGACGATACGGCATCGATGGGCCGCGGGGACAAGAAGCTGATGGGTAGCCTCATGGAGCACAGCCGCTCGGCGAACCCCTATTCGGCGGTGAACTACAAGCGCGCGCAGGACATCATTAAAGACGGCATCAAGACCTTGCCGGAAAAGCAGCGCTTGGTGCTCTCTCTGTACTACTTCGAGGATTTGAATCTCAAGGAAATCGGTCAGGTTCTCGACGTGACCGAGTCTCGCGTGTCCCAGCTCCACACGCAGGCGATCCTAAAGCTCAAGGCGAAGCTGCGTACGCAGTTCGAAAGCCACGAAGATCTCGCAAGCTAACACCGCAAACTCATTCGTAAATAAATGAACCCAGGGCCTGTCCCTGGGTTTTCATTTTGTGCGCAATTTTTCATAATGGAGGAAGGTCTATTTTAAAAAGGTAAAAGCATGGAAGCTCGCACTCTACAGATCACTCGCTGGATGACGCACTTGATGTTGGGAATGAGTGCCGTCGGAGTTATGGCAGTGGCGTGGGAGCTCAACCAGAAGCTCGAAGATCGTGAAAGCTCTGAAGAGCGCCAGTTCAAAGTCCGCAATAACCTCGAAAGCCTACGGGCCAAGAATCCTTTCAAGTCGATCCATCGTTCACTCGAACTCGGCCAGACGAACGAAGCCCATGAAAAGCTCAGTCAGCTCAATCGTAAGCTCCAGGCCCTGGAAGTAGAGCTCCAGATCAAGCGTGGCGAGGAGCTTGATAAGCTCATGCTCGAGCACGCGCGACTTGTGCAGGAAGCTGCAGCGTTTTCTAAGCCGCAGGAACTGATCCAGACCCTCTCGGACAAAGTGTCTAAGCTCGCAGACCTTGCGAGCGCTCGGCGCTGGAGCAACCTTATGAAGATGAGCCAGCGCATGAGTGCTCGCTTAGCACAGCTTGCGGCGAACTCTCGAGTTGAGTCACCGTTGGTGCGCTTCATGGAGAGCGATCTTACCGCTATGACCTCGCTCATTAGAGGCTCGAGCCTAGAGGAGACGGATAAGAACGAAGTCCTGCGCCAGCTGGAGGGAATCCGGCAGGAAGTGGCAATGATGCTTGACCTGCACCAGAGTCGCCGAGGGTTTAACGAGCTGTATAAGCAAACTGACGTTGCGATGGGTCGCTGGGCCGCGAGAGCGGATCTCGCAGTCGGTACGATCAAGCAGCGTGCCCACGAAGCGGTTCGCTCATCGGTTAATCGACTGTGGCTCGTCGGCGTTTTTCTTACTCTCGGCTGGGTTGCCGTCGGGATTGCCTGGGCCCAAGCCCGTCGGGCACAACAGAGACGCTTTGACGATGGCCTGATTGAACTGCTTAACGAAGGTATCGTTGGAGACAAACTCGCCGCCGCGAACCTCGTCGGTCCGGCGCGCCGGGACGAGTTCATGCATGCGATGAAGCTGCTTAAGAAGCGTCTCCGCCTTGGAGAAGACTTTCAAGCGGGCCTCCCGTTTGCATCCGTGCTCGTTGATCATCACCTGAATCTCATCTGGGGGAACTCGCTCTTCTGTGAGCAGTTCGGTATCGACCCCGAGGACCTCAAAAATGATTACGCTGAATGGATAAACGTTTTTAATCGCATCGCTGGCCCTGAGATCGACCCCGTTCGCCAGGCCATTGAAGAGGGAGCTCCTGGGACTTGGCAGATCAAGTTGCAGATGCACGATGGAGTTTCCATTCCCCTCGAAATGCACGTTTCAGCGATTGAGGGCCAGAAGTTTAATAAGGCGCTTGTGGTGTTCTACCCCATGGCCATGATGCAGGAAGCGATTAGTGAGCAGGCCCAGATCGTCATGGCACCAGTGCGTTCGGCCCTCGAAGCCCTTGAGAACGAAGCCTGGAGTATCGAGCTCGAAGCGAAGCTCGCACCTCAGTGGCAGCACGTCGGTCTCGGTGCGGACTGGGAGAAGCTCAGTCGCACGATCCACCGCCTGGATCAAACACGTAATGATCTCTTGCTTCAAGCACAGCGTCTGGAGAATGAAAAACATGACCAGCTCAAAGCGATCAACGACCTTTCGGGGCTACTTGAATCGCGAGGTCATCACCTCCGCGCCCAGATGCAGCTTCTAAAAAATGTCCGCGATGGTCTCGTCTCTCTTGATCAACTCGGCAGCGACTTAGGCATGGAGCACAGCGCTCTTCTGGCCGAGTCTAAGTCCCTTGTGAAAAAGTTTGATCTCGTCTTTGATACTTCGCGTGGCGCGATCGAGCGCCTCAAAGACGCCAAGGACTCAGTCGCACAGCTCGAGAAAACGAAGCAGGCCTATCGTGTTGGTAAGCAAGAGATCCAGGACACGAAGCAAGAGATGGTGAAGCTTCACAACGTCTTCATCAACAGTGTTGCGGACATGGATGAAAATTCGCAACAGATCGCCGCGGACATGAAAGACCTTCTGATCAAGCTCGATCGAGCGATCCGAGAACTCGACAATCGCATGACGGGGTTTGATGTGCAGATCACGAAGCTGGCAATGGCCTTCGCGGGTCCCGTTCCTGAACTCGAGCGCTCGGGCCAGCTCATAGATCTACAGGCACACGAGCGAGTCGCGCGCGAGATCACGGAAGCCATGCAAGAAGACCAGGAGATGATCATCGACCGACTGAAGACGCTGGTCGAGGAGTTAAAGCGCGACACGAAGGAGTGCCTCCAGGCGCCCCAGCTCCACAGCGGTGAGGCTCAGGGCCTTGAAGATCTCGCATGAAAGATTTCCAGTTTAAGGCGCAGAAGCCCGATGAGCGCTTGAGTGAAGCTCTGCTGCGGGTCACGCGCTTTCCGGTCGACGTGGTCAATCAGATGCTCGCTTGCGGTGCTGTCCAAGGGCGCTTCCGCGGGCAGGGCCCTTGGAGTCGTGTACGAGATGGCCGTATCAAGCTTCACCCGCTTGACCAATACCGGGCGCACTACGACAGTAAGATCCTGCTGCTCCCGGCCTTCACTGACGCAACCTGCCTGACTGAAAACTCGGATTACGGTGTGTGGGTGAAGCCGGCGGGCATCGTGTCGCAGGGAACGGACGCGGGAGATCACTGCTCTCTCTTGTATGCGATCACGCTAAAAGGCCGCGAAGCATTCCCAGTTCACCGTCTTGACCGCGAGACGGAGGGGCTCATGGTTGTGGCCTACAATTCGAAAGCGGCGGCGAAGCTCTCGCAGTTGTTTCAAGAGCAGAAGGTTCAGAAGACCTACCTTGCGATCGTGGCGGGTGATACCTCGGGACTCAACGAACAAGGAATGATCGACATGGATCTGGATCGAAAAGTCGCTCAGACAAAGTACAAGGTCGTCGCGCGCCTTCCGGAGAAGAGACTTCTCGTTGAGCTTAAGCCTATTACCGGCCGCTTGCATCAGATCCGTCGCCACCTCGAACTCCTTGGATGCGGAGTCTGGGGAGATCCGAAATACGGTAAAGGGAATAAGAATCGTGAAGGCATGAAGCTTGCGGCCATCGGCCTTGAGTTCTTCGATCCCTGGGACCATGGCCCGCGGCACTTCCACTATAAACCGAGTTTCTCCGCCGATTCTTAGCCGACGAGTTGCTGCCACAGCTTTTCGAGCTCCGCTGTCATCGTAGGTCCTGGAACGTGAATGTTCTCGAACACGAGATCGGCATCTTTGCGTTTTTGGTCAAGCGGTAGCTGAGCGGAGAGAATCGCTTCCGCCGTCGCCGGAGTCGTAAGCGGATCGCGTGCCATCAGTCGATGGCGCTGGATGTCTCTGGGGACCCAGGAGACGATCGTCGCATCGAAGAGCTCTTGCATTTGGCGCTCGTAGAGAAGAGGAATCTCGTAAATGAGCCATGGGATCGTGGCAAAGTCTTTGAGGCGATCTTTGAAGGCCTGGGGGAGTCGAGCATAAAGAAAAGTTTCGATCTCTGTCTTTAGCGCTTCGTCCTGAAAGACCTTCTCTCGAAGCTTCGCAAAGAGGATCTCGCCGTTATCGAACACATCGGGAGCGAGGGCCTGAAGCCAGATTTTTGTGAGAGGCCAGCGGTAGATGTCTTTTATCAACTCATCCGCGGAGACGACGGGCACACCTTTTTCTTTGAAAAACTTCGCCACCGACGATTTTCCCGAGGCAATGCCGCCAGTGAGCGCGACGATGGGGAAGGGCGACTGGTGGAAGCGGGCGGCGGGCTTCAACCGGATCCACTTATCCTTGAGGGGGGCTATTTCGTGAGAGCTTTGGCCTTCACCCATAGGTCCTCCATGTCTGATTGTTTCATCTCTCCGACTTTCTGACCGCGCTCTTCCGCAAGCTTTTCCAGGCAGTGATAGCGCTTCAAGAATTTCTTATTTCCGTTTCGGAGTGCTTCTTCTGGATCAACGCCTAAGTGGCGCGCAAGTTGCGCCATACTAAAGAGAAGATCGCCGAGTTCGTCAGCGACGCGTGCCTTATTGTAGTGGCCTCCGGGGGGGAGTTCGTCTTTAAGCTCCTGCCATTCTTCCTCGACCTTGTGCATAACCTGCCGATGGTCATCCCAGTCGAATGCAACTTTCCCAGAAGCGACGCCAATAAGGTAGGCCGTTCGCAGTGCCGGGTTGTGGAGGAGTTTCGCTGGAATTGTAGAGCGCTTAGTTTTCTTCTCTTCGTGTTTAATGACCTCCCACCGCTCGCGAACCTCGTCGGCACTGAGACCCTGCTGAGCATCGCCGAAGACATGGGGGTGGCGATGAATGAGTTTCTCGGAAAGACCCTTGGCGACCTCTTCAAGGGTAAAGCGCTGGCCTTGTTCCGCGATGACTGAATGGAGGATGACTTGCAGGAGGACATCACCGATTTCCTCTCGCATCATCCCTGCGTCTTTTTGTTCAACGGCGTCGACGAATTCGTAGGATTCCTCGATGAGGTAACGCAGCAGAGTCTCGTGGGTCTGCTCCAGATCCCAGGGACACCCCCCCTCGGGATCACGAAGCTTTCGGACCACAGAAATCAAGCGTTCAAGCTCAGGATAATTCAAGGCTCACTCCCTCTGTTTGAATCTACGTTAGCATGCTAAAATAGTGCATGTCGAAAATAACTCTCGATCTTGCTACAACTGTGGCGCTGACGCCGAAGACCCGTCGCTGGATCTCCCTCGCTGCCGAAGTCGCGGGAAACGCTCTTCCCCCCAGCATCCGGCGCTCCACGCTGGCCCTGACTTTCTGTGGAGACGCGCGCATGCGCTCCACGAACCTCATGCACCGGGGCAAAGATACGACGACGGACGTTCTGTCCTTTCCGGTGCAAGAAAGTATCCGCTCAGGTAAGAATCTTGATTGGCTTGCTCCCGGACAACTGGCCCTGGGAGACCTACTCATTTCTGTTCCTCGTGCGCGACTTCAAGCGCGCCAGTTCGGGGTAAGTCTCGAAGAGGAGCTGGTTCATTTATTCTTCCACGGTTTCTTGCATCTTATGGGCTTTGATCACGAGATCTCGCGCCGCGAGGAGCTCATCATGCAAAAGCACGAAGCGGAGCTGCTTGAGAAATTCGCGAAGCTGCGTGCAAAACGCAACATCAAATAAAGAAGGAGTCGAGCCATGGCAAAGAAGGTAACAAAAAAGAAAAGCCCCAAGGCCTCGGGTGGTCGCTGGTTCGCCGTTCGAACTTTCTACGAGATTAGTACGAGCGGCCCGGGAAAGAAGATGCGGGGCCTCGAGGAACTGGTGCACGTTTTCAAAGTGAAGTCTCTCGTCGCGGCGATCGATCGAGCTCTCGCTCAAGCGGTGAAGTATGAAAAATCTAAGTACCAGAATCAGCAGGGTGAAGACGTGACGGCGCGCTTCTTGGGGAAGTACGACGCGGTGGAAATCACTGGTCCTCTAAAAGACGGAAGCCTCGCTTTCGGTCTGCTGGATGTCTTCGCGAGCTCGAAGAAACTCGAAAAATCTCTGCGCTACCGGCACACGAGCGCGGAGGATAAAAACATCAAGGTCATGTCGAAGAAGTTTGCGCCGAAAGGCTTTAAAGCGAAATAAGAAGTCCGCCGATTCTATGTCGGCGGACTCAAGAGCGGGCTATTCGGCGCGATCAGCGTAGTTCGTCTCTGCGTACTCAATCGCGCGCATGAGATCGATGCGGCCGCCGGTCACGAGGCGCGCTTCGAAGCTCGCCACGGGAGTGATTGACTTCATCAGCACGTCTTTAAGCTCGAGTGGGGAGAGCTTCGGGAAGTAGCTCAAGACTTGCGCCGCCACGCCCGCTGCGGTCGGTGATGCCATCGAGGTGCCGGACATGCTTTGGTAGCGATTACCAGGTGTGGTTGAGTACACGTCAGAGCCTGGAGCTGCGAGGTCAACGCCGATTTTTCCGATGTTCGAGAAAGATGACATGGATCCGTTAGAAGTCGTCGATGCGATGACTAGGAGGTGGTCGTTCGCATAGGATGCTGGAAAGCGCGGCGACTTATCGATGTCGTGCCAGCGCAAAGGGCCCCAGGAATCATTCCCTGCTGCTGCAACCACGAGCGTGCCGTACTCTTCACCGATGAACTTGATTGCTTCAGAGACGATCATGCCGCCTTCGTTGAGTTGCTTCCCGAATGAACAATTGATGAGGCGCGCGCCATGTTTCCCGGCGTAGAGGAAGGACTCGACAACGTCACGGTCAGTTTCGTCACCGTTGTTTGGAACTGTACGAATCGCCATGATCCGCGCTTGGGCAGCGATGCCTGCGATCCCAACGCCGTTATTCTGTTCAGCGGCGATGGTGCCGGAGACGTGTGAGCCGTGTGAGTGAGTATCCATCGGGTTACCAGATGCGATGCCATTCGTACGGGAGAGGGTATTGATTCCATGCACGTCATCGATGTAGCCGTTGCCGTCATCATCGATGCCATTGGCGGCGATTTCGCCCTCGTTAATCCACATCACGTTCTTTAGGTCATCGTGGTTGTAGTCCACTCCTGTGTCGACAACCGCCACGATGACTTCGGCGGCATTACGGTTAGGGAGGCGCGCGTAGGCGGTCGCGACGGAGACACCGTTCTGGGCCGCGTCCCGGAACGCCCAGACCCTTGAGGCCTGGGGATCATTGAACCCACTGAAAGTTTCGAGGTCCTGTGACTTGATAGTCGAACCCGGGCGAGCAAGATCGCGCGGAGCTGAGATGAAGGACTTTTCCGTCCATACGATGGCAGGATCTCTGCGTAACTGATTTTCAAGTTGGATGGCGTCGCTGGTCGTGAGTTCGTAGACGTCACCAAACAGGTGTTTGCTCGCTTGGATCAAGAAACTCGTCGGTAAATCGGAGCCAGGTTGAATTTTGACAAAAACAGTGTGGGGCTCAAACCGAACGGATTGTGCCCAGGCACCGACAGACAGGCCAAGAACCACTAATATAAAGAGAGGCTTGAAAGACATAATTCCCCCATCATGGAGTTAGAAGTGAACACCGTGTTCTTTGAAAGGCTACTCCTTAGAGCGTGAAATCAATAGTTTACAATGTCTTACATCTCAAAAAACTGGTTACGAGTGAGCGGGAATCCCTTACCTTTTTACACGGTCTGATCGGGGGGAGTCCCTAGTTGGTAGAATGGCTAAATAAGAGGCAAGAACTGCAACCCGTGAGATTTTTGAGCGAGGGTTGCTAGAATGAAAGAAAAACAAGGTTTTAACGCGTGATGAAGAAACGTTCTCTAGTCATTCTTTCAGCACTCATGATGAGTGGCGCCTGGGCCAAGCAAGACTTCAACGGCTCGATCGGTGGCGTTTCGAATCAGCTCGATGCGCAGGTCGGTGACGTAGAAGGGAACCGCTACAACTTCGATCTGAGCTTCGATTACCACCGCGTCCGCCGCAACGAACTCGAGCGCAAGCTCACCGTGAATGCGCTGGTGAACGACCAAAACACCACCATGTATTCCATCAATGAAGTTTACGTCGCCAACCGCTGGGGGCGCTCCGAGTTTAAGCTCGGCCGCTCCATCCTCGACTGGTCGGACGTGGATGCGCACTGGGGCTTCGGGAAGCTCAACAATCGCCAGAATTTTACCGGCTTCGATCCTGGCCAGGAAGGGTTGATAGGTTTGGTGTTTAGTCGCCGCTATGAGAACGGCTTCCGCATGCACATGTTCGCGACGCCCATTTATGTGCCCGAGTCGAACCCGTCACTCATCATCAGTAAGACTGAAGGCACTATTACTTCTGCCAACCCCTGGGCGAAGCCACCGGCCCAGACGGCGCGCATCGAAAACCGTGACATCCCGATCTTCTATAATGTGGATTACCCAAAAATTTCTGATGTGGTCATGAAGCCATCGGGCGGCATAAACCTTGGTTGGGGTAACAAGTACTGGGATGCTGGCGTGTACTTCGTTCGTAAACCTGAAAACCAAATCTCCACGACCGTCGACATCTCGTATAACCCGGGCGACGACGTGATTAATGCCGGCATCACCCCGCAGTTCTACTACCACGACATCTACGGCGGAAATCTTCGCTGGAAAAACAAAGATGTGAGCATTTATGTATCGGCCATTGCCGTGCGACCGAACGAGTTCCCGGTCGGTGATCCACTGACGACTCAGTATACGCAGATCGAGGTCGAGAAACGTCGTGAGGACTACGTCGGTGGTGGTATTGCCAAAGAGAATGACCGTATTGGCATGGGTCTGGAC
>JBKHVY010000037.1:14129-14902 GCA_046569805.1 Bacteriovoracia bacterium
ATCCTGGCGGAAGATCCGCGCTGGAACCAAGCGGTCCATGGGTGGATGCGCTATCGCTTCAACCGTTTCTTCCAGGCTTCTGCAGATGTAAAGTACGACACACTCACGACGGACCGCTTGGTGATGGTGCGTGCAAGTTATTTTCCTGTTCGCGACATGGTGCTTAACGTCGGGGTTAACATGATCGGCTCACCGGCCGATGGCAACTCCTACTGGAGCCCCTACACTAACAACGACGCAGTCTACGCAGGACTGCGCTACTTGTTCTAAGGAAAACTTATGGGTTCTTTCACTAAGCTTGGGTTAGTAACGATGATGGCACTGCTGTTAGTGGCAGGCTGCTCGGATCTTACTAAAAATAAAGTTATTAAAAAGCCTATTGAGAGTTCGCGGTTTAATGCTGGCTGTAAGTTAGAAGTGAGTGAGTTTAAAGATATCATGGAGCGCGACATCACCGGTCAGATCGACTGTCTTCAGCGCAACATCGATCTTTTCATGCGCGTAGTAGAAAGCGGTAAACCAGGTTTTCTCTCTCGTACGGCTTTCGAACAATATGTAAGTAAAAATATTCCAGACTTTGATCCGATCAACGTCCGCGCCATTAAGAGTGTTTTTGAAATCAGTCACTTGTTGTTCGGTGAAGAGAAAGAATATCTCTCACCAAGCGCCGTAAAAAAGATTTTTGATTTCTTGTATTTGTTCAACCGTGAGATGCCTAAGATTTATCCTTTCTTTAAGAGCAAGGAAGAGACTCCATTCAATTTGCATGATCT
>JBKHVY010000038.1:0-14706 GCA_046569805.1 Bacteriovoracia bacterium
TGCACCATACTAGAGAAGCTTGAGCTTCCCTACCGTGCCGTTCAGCTCTGCTCTGGTGACACCGGCTTCTCGTCTCAAAAATCGACCGATCTAGAAGTCTGGCTTCCAACTCAAAATAAGTACCGTGAGATCTCTTCAATTTCGAATTGTGGTGATTTTCAGGCGCGCAGAGCGAATATTCGATTCCGCAATGCGCAAGGAAAAATGGAGTTTGCCCACACCTTGAATGGATCTGGTCTGGCCGTTGGCCGGACGCTCCTCGCCATACTTGAAAATTGCCAACAGAAAGACGGAACGGTTGCGCTACCGACTGCTATTCAGCCGTATATGGGAGGCCTTAAGACGCTTTCTCCGTTGAAATAAAGCTAACGTTCACTTATATTGATTGCTCGCTTGGAGGACTGGCCGAGTGGTTTAAGGCAACAGTTTTGAAAACTGTCGAAGGTGAAAGCCTTCCGGGGGTTCGAATCCCTCGTCCTCCGCCATATTTTTTTGTTCGGGACCTTGGTTTTTGGAGACGTGGGTGAGTGGCCTAAACCACACCCTTGCTAAGGGTGCGTACCCTAACAGGTACCGTGAGTTCGAATCTCACCGTCTCCGCCACTTATTACGTTTTCAATCTTGCGTATTTTTACTTTATTGTTTAAATATCAAGACTCTTTTTCTGCGCAGCCGTAGCTCAATTGGATAGAGCATCTGACTACGGATCAGAAGGTTTGGGGTTCGACTCCCTACGGTTGCGCCATTTTAAAATAATCTATGAAATTCCTTATAATCTCACTTCTGACTACATTCTTGCTTCTTGATGTTTACGCTGAAGAGGAATCACCGCGCGATACTCTTGTGAGAAATGCCCAACGTGTAGAGAAAGGCGTGCTAAAAGATCTAGGTTCACTTCGTGAAAAGGGCTGTCAACTTTTGAAAAACAAAGAGTGTGTGCCTAGCGAAGAAAAGAAAACAGAAGAAACTGCGAAGGAAGAAAAAGCTAACTAAAGCGCGCTTTCATTTCTTCCAAGCCCAACTCCCCTAGTAATTTATCTAATCTTTCTTGCGGATGACGACGTGGCAGATCCTTATAGGTGGCAACGATAAGTTCATTCTTCATTGAGTGCTCCCACCCAACAAGCTCAGTTACACGCACTTGATAGCCATGAGCTTCAAGTTGGAGACAACGAAGTACATTTGTGATGTGGCTGCCGAATTCGCGAGTATGTATAGGATGGCGCCACACTTCAGTTAGAACATTGTGGGCGAGAGTTGGCCCCTTATTCTTCCTTAGCACGCTGGCGATCTCTGCTTGGCAGCAGGGAACAAGTACGAGGTGCTTAGCCTTTCTCTCAAGACCAAAACGGATAGCATCATCTGTGGCCGTATCGCAGGCATGAAGAGCTGTGACGACATCTATCGTCTCGGGAATTTCTTTCGCACTCATAGAAGCTTCTACGCTTAATGGTAAAAAACTCATGCGATTAAATTTAAGTCGTATCGCCAGGTCTTTTGATTTTTGCACCAACTCTTCACGCGTCTCAATACCGTAGACATGACCTTGAGCTTTATCTTTAAAGAACAAGTCATAAAGGATGAAGCCCAGATATGATTTTCCAGCTCCCATATCAACGAGGTTGGCGCCGTCAGTGAGCAGTGGCTCGATAAATTGATAGAGGTGATAAACTTGTTTGAGCTTTCTACGTGTATCCTGATTAAGCTTACCGTCACGTGTGAGTATGTGGAGCTCTTTTAAGAGCTCCACCGATTGTCCGGGTCTTATTTCAGGAATGAGTGTCACAGTTTAATGCGAAGGCCGCCCTTCTTCTTTTCTTTTTTCTTTTCTTTCTTCGCTGGTGCAGCTGGAGCGGTAACTGTCACATTAGACAGTGCTGTTAACTGTTCTTGAGAAAGATTGATTTCTTTTTGAATGTGATGAATTAGTTGTTTCTTGGCTTCAACATCAGTCGCAAGAGCCTCGGTGCGAGCAGTCTTGGCATCACCCGTAAGACCTTTGCTCCAAGTTTTCTTCTCATCATCTAATTGCTTTTTTAGAACTTGAATATTCTTATCCAAGCAATACTGACGATCGAGATTATCAGAAATCTTCAAGCACTCCTGAGGTGTTTTTGCAGGAGCGTTGGCAAATACCGAAATTGGAAAGAGAGCGAGAATTATAAAACGCATGGTCTTCCTTTTAAAAAGTGTGAGTTGATCATAGGAAGATTATTAGGCAAAAAAAAGGGCCATCTTACGATGGCCCATGATCTTAAACAGTTAAGCTAGATCTTAGTAACGACCGCGTCCACCGCCGCCGCCGAAACCGCCACGGTCTCCACCGCGACCGCCGCCGCCGCCAAATCCACGATCTTCACGTGGAGCCATTGGCTTAGCTTCGTTAACAGTCATTGCGCGACCTTCGAAGTCAGTTCCGTCAAATTTAGAGATAGCAGCTTGTGCTTCGTCGTCTGTAGACATTTCTACAAATCCGAAACCTTTGCTACGGCCAGTATCACGGTCAGTGATGACTTTCGCAGAGTCGACAGAGCCGACTGAAGCGAATTTCTCTTGCAAAGTTTTGTCGTTTACAGAGAAAGGAAGGTTACCAACATACAATTTCTTACCCATAAGTCCTCCTGTTAGGCATGGGGCCGCTAAAGAAGAAGTCTTATGACACCGATCTTAACGCGGACAGTTCACGGCGGCATCTTAGCAAAATCGTAAAGCGTCCACAAGTCCCCAGACTTGTTCAGAAGTTGTGAGGGGGTAACGAATTATCAAATAGTTATATTTAATTAGCGGCCTGGAATATCGAGGGTGATCTCGCATTTCGCGCCGGGACGATTAAGCCGAGCAAGCTGAACTTTGCATTTAGCCTGCGCTGTCTTGCAGTCTTTTTCTTGAAATATGAAGCCGAGAGGATCGCCTGTTTAAGAACTGGAAGATCACGGAAGAAGATGTCCGGAACCGCGAGAAGTGGGACGCCTACGTAAAAGCCGTGGGCACCATGACCGAGCGCTGCCCGGGATGGGAAGTGATTCCAAGCGATGACAAGTCAGAGGCGCGTCTAGCCGTTCTTGAGCATGTGACCCATGAACTCAAATCAATCAAGGTCACGAACAAGCCCTCAGAGCGCCTGAATAAACTCGCCCGGAAGCTTCTAGCTGAAGATTAGCTGGTAGCGCTTCTGCACAGCGAAGGTCACCGCGTAGAGGAACCCGATCCAAGTGGCGTTGTTGGCATCTAGGATCACCTCAAACTGCGCTTCAAACATGATCGCCACGAAGAATGGCATCATGATCGCCCGCGTCGCCCCCCCACGCTTCCAGCACTCCCACATCCACGTCAGGAAGGCACCGACGAAGAAGAAGAGGCCTAAGATCCCGGTGCCCGCCGCCACTTCAATCAGCACGTTATGGGCGTGGCCCACGTAGTGCTGAGCGCCCAGGTTATTCTCCACTTTGATCCGTTTAACTTGCGTGTGTAGGTTCCCGAGCCCCCAGCCGAGGATGGGCTTCTCTTGGAAAGCGATGATCCCTGACTGCCACTGGGTGCGACGGATATTGTCGGAGCCGTTATTCGAGGGATTAAGGATCTTAAGCGACGAGGTGTTGGTCGTGCCGTAGAAGTAGTTCCAGGCAATGCCTCCCATCAAAAGACCGCAGAGAGCGAAAACAGCGATACCTGCCTTTTTCTTCCAAAAGAACACAACGAAGGGCAGCCCCAGCAGGAAGGCCCCTTGCGCCCCACGAGATTGAACGAAAATCATACTGAGGGTGAGGCCCGCAATCCCCAACCAAGACCAAGACTTCGGCATCCAGCTCTTAAAGTCCTCCGATCGAAGAACCATTCCGAGCCATAGGAGCAGGACGAGTGTTGTGCCATAGCTATAGCGCATGGTTTCTGTGAGTGGCTCGGCTCGAGTCAGACCCATCACGAGAACCTGCCATGTACACCAGAGGCCACTTACGAACACGACGACAGCAAAAGTGCGCAGGAGGCGTGTCTTTGTTCGATCGCTCACGGACTTGAGCCATGCTCCAATGGGGAAAATTCCAAGCGCTGCGTAAAGGTAGTACTTCACTTTCCCGAGGTTGCTGCCAATCTTAGGGATATGAGTCCAATTCAAAAGCACTGAGAGTAAAGCAATCGCAGCGAATGCGAGCATCCACCAACTGCTCGCCGGTAGTTGGAAGTCTTTGCCTCTTGCTCGCCAAACGAAAAAGCCAAGAGGCAACAGAAACAATACCTGATACGCACCTTGGACAGTCACTGACGTGAAGGTCCCTAGCAGCAGAAAGAAGACGCTAGTCGTTATTAAATGAGACATGTGCCTTGAACTAAACATAAAAAATCCTTCCACTTAGCTCAACATATCCCAACGAAGCGCAGTCCCTAACTTATAGTCACCGCGAAAAGTTCTCCCAAGAACATTCTCAAAATGCTTCGGCTCAAGGCCTAGTCCTGGACGGATCACGCGCGTATTCTTGTGAGTTAGAACGTCGCCCTTTTTCACGTCACATGCAACATATATAGAGCGACGAAACACGCGAGACTTCTTTTCTGCATCGGTCAAACCGTAGTGGATTGCTCCAAGCGCGTCCCAGGCATTGTTAACACTCTCGATCATTTGCTTAAACTCATGAGGCTCCATCGAGAAGGCTGAGTCAACGCCACCCTCAGACCGATCGATGGTAAAGTGTTTCTCGATGACACAAGCCCCTAGCACAGAAGCAGCAACCGGGATCGCGAAGCCCATCGTATGGTCCGAAAGGCCTACGTCTACTTTGAAGGTCTCTCGCATATTTGGGATCGTCGCCAGATTCGACTCTTTTGGATCAGACGGATAGGCGCTGGTGCACTTAAGTAGGATCACACCTTCAGCGCCGTTCTCTTTTGCAGTCGTCACCGCTTCAGATATTTCGGTCACCGTGGCCATGCCCGTTGAAATGATCATCGGCTTTTTCTTCTGCGCAACTTTTTTTATCAGCGGTAGATCGTTGTTTTCGAACGACGCAATCTTATAAAAATTGACACCAAGACTTTCGAGAAAATCAACCGACGTCTCGTCGAACGGAGTGCTAAAAAACTCAAGTCCGAGCTCCTTGCATCGCCGCTGGATGGGCTCGTGCCAGTCCCACGGGGTCATCGCCTTCTCGTAGAGCTGGTACAACGAATTCCCCTTCCAGAGGCTCTTACTGTCTGCGATGAAAAATTCGTCTTTGTCGTAGTTCAACGTCATCGTATCAGGCGTATACGTTTGAATCTTTAGAGCATGCGCACCAGTCTTAGCAGCGGCTTCGACGATACGCAGAGCTTTGTCGAGCGATTGGTTATGGTTCCCCGACATCTCAGCGATGAAGTACGGCTTATGCCCTTTTCCAACTTCGACGGAGCCAAGTTTCATACGACCTCTTTTTCAAAAGTATGAGATTTAAGCTTGTAGCCTGCTTTTTCAAAGAGCCTTATTGAGCCGTGGTTATCGGCGAGTATCTGCGCTCGAATTTCTTTCGTAGAAATAAACTTTTCCCGCATTAAGGTTTCTGATTTAACCAACGCCTCATTCCCTAACCCTTGGCCCCAAAACTTGGGATCAATGAAAATGCTTACTTCGACAGTCGACGGCTTCAATTCATCGTATCGCACGATACCGACCAACACATGCTCTAACTCGAGCGCGCAGATCAATCGCTGAGGGTTTTCTAAAGAAGCCCGAAACCAAGACAAGTGCGACTCGTAAAGAATGCGATCCGAGTCAAAAGACATCTTCCTGATCTCAGGGTTATTTCTAAGTTCGAAAATATTTTTTGCGTCACTCAGTTGTGCGATACGTAGATTTAACATAAATACATAACCATGAAGATTCTCTTTCGCTGCGATTCATCACTTCTCATGGGGACAGGTCACCTCATGAGATGTCTCAGTTTAGCTCGGCTACTAAGAGAAAAACATCATGAAGTTTCCTTTTTGACCCGTCGCACCACTGGCAATGTGAATCAGGTTGCCAAGGACCAGGGATTCTCCGTAACGGAATGGGATGACTGCGAGAATCACGAAAATTTTGAGACCTACGATGCGGACCAAACAGAGGCCTTCATTAAGACCTTTAAGCCAGATTGGGTTATTTTAGACCACTACGATCTCGGTAAAACTTGGGAAAAAAGAATCTCACATCTCGCCAAAATCTTCGTTATAGACGACCTCTTGCGAGAGCACGATTGCTTAGCGCTCCTGGATCAGAACTATCGCCTCCAAGGCACAGACCCAAAGCGCCAAGTGACGTTGAAGTGTGTCCTCTTCTTGGGGCCAGAGTACGTCCTCTTGAATGAGCATTTTAAAAATAAAAAACCGATCGTTATCCGTCCAAAGGTTGAGCGCGTGCTTATTTTCTTTGGAGGGACGGACAGTACGGGTGAAACACTTCGCTTCCTCGATACAGTCTCCGCCGGAGGACTCTCGGTAACATGGGTTATAGTCATTGGAAAAAACAATCCAGACCATGAGAAGATAAAAGCGCTTTCGGAGAAGAATCCCTGCATAGAACTTCACATTCAGACACCTGACATGGCCAGCGTCATGGCTTCCTGTGACCTTTTCGTCGGGGCTGGAGGAACGGTGACCTGGGAGCGGTGTTACCTGGGACTCCCGGCCATCTGCATCGCTACGGCTTCGAATCAGATTAAGATCGCAGAAGACTTAGCTTCAAGCCAAGTCCACATCTTCCTAGGCGAGGCAGTGAACGTCTCCGCTGAGCAAGTACAGAGATCGATACGACAAGCCAGTGAGGACGTACACCTACGCGAGACTCTCCATAAGAACTCCCTGAGTCTTAAGGTCGGAGCTCGGATTCCGGAAATCGTAGAGCTACTTTCTCGACAGGTTTAGCTCAAAGAGTCGCTCCGCAAAGTCCCAGTCTTCCGCCGTATCGATGTCTTGGACGAGATGTCGTGGTATAACTATTGCCGCGGATCGCGCAGAAAAAATCTTCTTATTCGACAACCAGGACGATGCGGTCCCCCAGTAGAATTGTCCTGCATCGTGGAACGACTCCGGAAGATCCTGTGACCGTGTCAGCTGATGATCCGGCTGGACCATATGAACTAGGCCTGACTTGTCTATCGTTAGAGCACGCTGAATTGGATAGGGGAAACTCGCCACGGAAAAGGCGAAGTCGCAGTCAGGCGTAGACACAAGGCTCAAACCTTGAACGAGATCCTGAGGCCGAACAAAAGGCGCCGTGGAGTAGAGACAACAGACATTTTTTATCGGAAGACCTTGCCTCTGTAACTCTTCTATCGCATGTGCGATCACAGGCTGCGTAGGAGCGTGGTCGTCTGCTAAGTGGCCAGGACGCTGGAAGGGAACGCTTGCACCGTAGTGTTTTGCAATCTCAGCAATCTCTTGGTCATCCGTTGAAACTATGACGCGATCAAAGCACTTCGATTCTAGTGCCGCGAGAATCGACCAAGAAATCATGGGCTTTCCATGGAAGAGTTTTATGTTCTTTCGAGGTATTCGCTTGCTACCTCCCCGGGCAGGGATGATGCAAACATTCACGATACAAGCCCTCGTAGAACAGAAATGACTCTTTCCTGATCCTCTGGCTTGAGTCCAGAGTAGATCGGAATACTTATGGCCCTTGCGTAGTAATCCTCGGAAGCCGGAAACTCGGACCGACTGAAGCCTAGCGCTTCGTAGTATGGATGCCGGTAAACCGGAATGTAATGCAGATTCGCTAGAATCCCTGCCGACCGGAGACCAGCAAAGACACGCGAATGATCTGCTGCCTTGGTCTTAATGACGTACAAATGCAGTGATGAATACGCATCCGGACTCTGATAAGGCAATTCTAGGTCTAAATCCTTTAGCTCACGGTCGTAGGTCTTTGCGATCTCATGTCGCACTTGGACGAACTCGACGAGGCGATCCATCTGCGACAGTCCCAGCGCCGCCTGAAGCTCAGTCATTCGATAGTTGTAACCGAGCTCAAGCTGTTCGTAGTACCAGTCACCATGAGACGCGTGTTTCATCTTCTGGTGCTCGCGAGTGATTCCGTGGCTTCTGAAGAGTCGCATCCGATCTGCGAGGAGAGGGTCGTTCGTCGTCGCGAGACCTCCCTCAGCGGTCGTAATGATCTTTACCGGATGAAAGCTAAAAACAGTTATGTCGCTAAACCGACAGTCTCCTACGGGTTTGCCTAAGTAGCTTGCCCCGATAGCGTGTGAAGCATCCTCAATGACCTTGAAGCCATACTCCAGAGAAAGCGCATGAATCGCCTGCATGTCACATGACTGCCCGGCAAGATGCACCGGGATCACGATCTTCGGAAGTCGGCCAGCCATAGCTGCAGCCATGAGCTTTTCCTTAAGCTTGGCGGGACACAAGTTAAAGGTCTTCGGGTCGATGTCGACGAAGTCGACGTCTGCACCACAATAGAGCGCACAGTTCGAGGACGCCACGAAAGTTATCGGTGAGGTCCACACCAGGTCACCTGGCTTAAGACCAAGTGCCAGGCAGGCGACGTGGAGCGAGGACGTTGCGCTGTTCGCAGCGACTCCGAACTTTGCGCCACAGAACTCCGCAACCTTCTCCTCGAAGGCAGGAACGCGAGGCCCCTGGGTAAGAAAATCTGAACGAAGAACCGAAATCACTTCATCGATGTCTTTCGAGCTTATGTCCTGCCGACCATAGGGGATAGTCATAATTAAATGTCTCCGATCTTCTGCCGATTAACGGAGATCCAATCCTCGAGCTGTTGGTCAGTCATCCATTCCTTGTTGTTATCGCTCGAATACAAAAAGCCCTCTGGCACCTTGGTTCCGTCTTTGATGCGTTTTGGGTCTGTTCCCCAGGCGTTGATGTTGGGGAGGATCTTAAAGTACTTCGGATACTCGTATGTGTAGAACGAATCCTCCGGGCTAATCATCTGTTCGTGCAGTTTCTCTCCCGGTCGGATCCCGACGACTTCCTGCTTCGCACTTGGAGCAATCACACGGGCGAGGTCCGTCATTTTCATGGAGGGAATCTTCTTCACGTAGATCTCTCCTCCGACCATGTCTTCGAAGGCGTGCCAGACGAGCTCGACGCCCTCTTCGAGGGAGATCATAAAGCGAGTCATGCGAGGGTCCGTGATCGGTAAGACCCCCTTGTCTTTGATCGACATGAAAAAAGGAATGACCGAACCGCGTGACCCCATGACGTTGCCGTAGCGCACAACGGAAAAACGCGTCCCACCTTCACCAGAATAAAAGTTCCCGGCGACGAACAACTTGTCGGACGCGAGCTTCGTCGCTCCGTAGAGGTTGATCGGACTACTGGCCTTATCGGTCGAAAGGGCGACGACGCCCTTCACCTTCCGATCAATGCACGCGTCGATGAGGTTCATCGCTCCGTTGATATTGGTTTTAACGCACTCAAACGGGTTGTACTCCGCGGTTGGTACGATCTTAGTCGCAGCGGCATGGACGACGTAGTCGACACCGTCGAGCGCACGGTAGAGGCGATCCTTGTCGCGGACGTCACCGATGAAAAATCGGACGCGCTTATCGTCTGTGAATTTCTTCGCCATTTCCCACTGCTTCATCTCGTCGCGGGAGAAGATAATAATTTTCTTAGGATTGTACTTGGCCAGGGTCAAGGGAACGAACGTGTTCCCGAATGATCCCGTACCGCCTGTGACCAAGATGACCTTATTTTGAAACATAAAAATTCCTAGTTTTTTTCGAAAACGTTTTTGATGTATGCAGCAATAAGATTAGAGGACTGAAATGTCACCGCTGATTCTTTACTGCTATGGGACACTTCAAGCCATGGGTCGAGCTTTGCGAGGAAGCTCTCAATACCTATGGCTGATTTCCCAACCCCTATTTCCTCATAATTTATAATCTTTAGATCTTCCAAAGAATGCGCGCACTGCAGCACTTTCTTGCCAATAAACTTTGACTCAATGCCAACAGTTGAAAGCTGGGAAACAACAATATCAGAGGCATGAATAACTCCCGCTATCGTCTCGTCCAGCCTGCTATATAGGACACCGGCCACGTCCCTACGTCTCGTCGGATCATTGGGATGGTTTCTAATAATTAAACCGACATGTGGATGGTGGCCAACGAGTTGATACAGACATTCTTCGATTAGATCATCAAACGCCGCAAACCTCGTATGCACAGAAGCCTTCGCAAATAAAATCACGACCTTTTTCTCAGGAAAAAACTGCGACCGGAGCTTGCGTCCCTCCTCCTTGAAGGTTTGCTCGTTGTGCGCCTCGAAGGCTGGGTTCCCGGTTACCATGATCCGATCTCGGACAATCCCATTTTCGCTCATTTTTATGGCCTCGAAGTCACCGGGCACAAAAAAAACGTCCACGAACGACATCGCAGGAACCTTCGAGCTAAACAGCACACTATTGTAGATGTTCACGAGACAACCATTCTGAAGTCCTCGTTTTTTTGCGCATCGAAGGAACGACTCCTCGAATCTCGGCGAAGTTGTCGCAAGGACAAAATCTGGTCGGATTTCATCGAGGAGTACCTCCACTGCAGCGTCGGGCTCGAAGGCGTATCGGCCCTTATCCGCATAGCGACGCTCGGCTTCGAGGTCACCGTGCCTCTTAGACAGGGACCAGTACCCTAGTCCGAGGTAAGCTTCGGTCTCCATAGGATCCACGTCAGGATTTGGAGCTAGACCGCTCGCGAGACGAGCACCCGTGCGTCGAATGTTCTCAGCCTCTGGGAATCGTGAAACATAGTCCTTGAGTTGAGAATGAGGGATTCCAACTTGCTTCAAAAAACTACTCGCAGTGGTGAGCGCAAGGATGACCACCTCCACCCCATCTAGCCTTAATCTCTGGGCAATCGGAGCGATCATTTTCACGTGGCCACCGCCGTAGGATACGATCAAGACCCGTTTCATTTGGACCGATCTCGAAAGGCAGCGATCATGTCCACCAAGACTTTCCGACTCTCGATAAATTTCTCAACGGGGTACGACTCCAGTACCCGGGCATGAGATCTCAGCGCCTGGATCGACGACGTAAAGAGATTGAGGTCTTCTTTCGGAAACGCTCGTGAAAGGATGAATCGCCGACTTCCGAGCCTATAAGCCTCAGTAAGGACGAGCCGCCCCGGGATGGCCCCCCCATCAAGAGGCGCAATACCGCCGATCCCGAGACTAATTCCAGCTTGCTGGATTTTCGAGGTAAGACCCTCGAGGAAAGGACCAAGATACATCTCCATCATGAACTCTAAACCCAAAGCAATCTGGAGATCATTGAGTCCAATGTGAATCTCATCGATTCCAGGGACTTGGAGGATCTCATCGATTCGCATCGCGGCCTGGGGAGTCTCAAGCAGGAGACAAGTTCTTGCGCGGCCTCCGACGGCAGCGATGAATTGCACGACCTCATGTTTCGTCTTAAACATCGGCAGCATGACGACCTGCGCCCCTGCGTGGATAACCTCGTCGATCTCCTTGGCGGAATTAGCGTTCCAAGGATTAATGCGGACGAGAACCTTTGAGCGTAACAAGCTCGCTCGAACTTTCTGAATATCCGAAACCTTATGGTTACTAATAACCGTATTGAGATGGCCCTGACGCTCGTGTTTTCCAAGTAGCTCAAGATCAATGAAGATCCGATCCACGCCCGCTGCCTCAAACGCCTTCGCGCGCTGAGGATCATTCTCGATCGCCATTAACTCTATCATGCGAACCTCCGATCCAATCTCACGAGAAACTGCAGCTGAACCACGAACAACACGAACGCTGAGATCGATGCGGCATAAGCCAAGGACGCAGCAGATGATCCATAGATCGTCGCAAGCCACGACATCATTAAGTTCAATGCAAGGGCAATCGCTGCGGTAAGAAACACAGTCGCTTCTCTTTCAAGACTGAACAAAATATTTGATGTGAACATAGAAAACGCAGAAAAGAGCAAACACGGAAGAAACCCGACGAAGGCATCTGTTACATGACGCTGAACCTCAACAGAAATACCTGTAAGTCCGTAACTATAGGCAACGATATAAGGAGCAAGCAAGTAACAGAAGACGATCAGGGCGCTTATGAGACCCGCCGGTTTAAGGGTCTTCATCATAAACTTTTTAAAATCAAATCCCACTCCTTTTATCTCACTCACCAGGCCCGGGAAAGATGCTGTCATAACCGGACCGATCAAGAGGGTGAGTGGGAGTACGTAGAGCTTCTCAGCATAGCTCAAGATAGATACGGTTCCAGGAGGAAGCACAGAGGCAAACAACCGATTCACCAGCGGAGTCATCACGGGCATTGAGGCACCGACGAAAGCGAAAACCAGAGATTTGGTTGTGATTGGACGTCCTACATGACCAGCCTCTGAAAATCTGAATATCTTAAATGTCGCCCCGAGGTTTTTTGCTTCTCGCCAGACCCACTGGAACCTCGCCAGTGATGCGAGGATAAAGAAGCCGATAATAATCAAGATGTTATTCGACAAGAAGATTCCCGTTGTCGCGACAACGTTGAACGCTAAGTTCGACGTGGCTTGCGAGAAGAAGCTCTCCCGCTTATGAAGGAACGAGGAAGTGATCGCCGTCATACTATTAAAACCGATCGACACTGCAGAGAAAACGAGGAGTGGTGCAAGACTGGACCCATACGCCCAAAACGATAGGGGAACGAAGACACCAAACCCAATCAGCGCGAGCCGAAAGACCTTTCTCCACGCGTGGTTCAAATACGCGAGCTCGTCATTAGGACCAAGGCCATGGAGGCGCGGAACGATAAGCTTAACCGCAAGACCCGTTGCCAACATCGAGCTCATGAGCTCCGGCAACGTCAAAGAAAGGATCACCTGATCGGACGCTGTTCCCGCACCGAACTTCGAGGAAATAATCAATTCACGAACATACCCAACGCAACGCCCCACGAGAAGGCCAACACTTAAAAGTGCTGAGTTCCGCATAACTTTGTTTGCCGATAAGCGCTTGAGCATTAGTTCGCCATTTTGGACTTAAAAAAGACCATCTTAAGCGTCATGTACACTATCCAGACATCCAGGCAGACGCCGACCTTTCGACAGTAGTGCGCATCCAGGAGAAGCTTCTGCCTGGGAGTCGCACGACTCCGAAGTGTGCATTGCTGTAACCCTGTAATTCCTGGCTTTTGAGTAACGCGTCGGCGAAATTTCTTCTCTCCGTGGGTAGCGATCTCACGCTCGATGCTGGGCCTCGGCCCGATAAGACTCATGTGTCCTAAGAGCACATTGATCAACTGCGGGAGTTCGTCGATGGAAGTTCTCCGGAGGAACTTCCCCACTCGAGTTATCCTCGGATCGTTTGCCTTCGTCGACGTATGTGTTTCGTTATTAACGACCATCGTCCGAAACTTAAAGATCGAAAAGTACTTCATGCCTTTCCCGATCCTTTGCTGTCGAAAGAAAACGGGACCCGAAGAATCCAATTTAATGAATACCGCCACGATGACAAAGATTGGTAAAAGAAGGGACAGCAGCACCAGAGCGACGCAGAGATCTAGTCCCGGCTTAATAATGCACTTATACATGGCTCTCGGTCTCACGGATCGCCGGAACGTACTCTGGCACAATCCTCTGAAGCTCCTCGCGATACACATCAACTGAGTCCGCGGTTGCGAGATCCAGTAGGGCATCGATAATTTTTTCCTGAGTTTCCGTCACCGATCGCGCAGCTGCAATTTTGATTTTCTTTATTGAAGTTGGCTTAGTCGTCTCTTTGTCTGCGAGCAGCTCCTCGAAGAGCTTTTCTCCAGGACGGAGACCCACAATTTCAATTTTTATGTCACGGCCTTCTCGAAGCCCTGCTAGGGAGATCATCTTGCGCGCTAGGTCAATTATTTTTACGGGAGCGCCCATGTCCAAAACGAAGACTTCCCCACCCTCTCCAATCAATGACGCTTGGATCACGAGTCGAGTGGCCTCGGGAATGGACATGAAATACCGCTCAATCTCGGGATGCGTTAAGGTGATAGGCCCACCTTTTTCAATCTGCCGCTTAAACAGAGGGATCACACTCCCGCTGCTTCCAAGAACGTTCCCGAAGCGAACAATAGAAAACTTCGTCTTTGACTTAAGTACTGAAAACCGCTGAACGACCATTTCTGCGACGCGCTTCGTCGCTCCCATGATGTTCGTTGGATTGACCGCTTTATCAGTGGAGACAAGGACAAAATTTCCTACGTCGTATCGAACACAAAGACTCGCAACGTTCCTGGTCCCCAGAATGTTTGTTCGAATCCCCTCGAATGGATTTTTTTCAACCATGGGCACATGCTTGTACGCCGCTGCATGGTACACAACACTTGGCTTCCAAGCCGCAAACACGCGCTCGAGGCAGTCACAGTCACGAACGTCTCCGAGGACAGTAACAAGTTGGGTGCCAGGAAAGAGATCCTGGAGCTCTTGCTCTATCTGGTAAAGATTAAACTCATTTTGCTCGTAGAGCACCAAGCACTCAGCCCCGTAGTAACTAATCTGGCGACATAGTTCGGAGCCGATAGAACCGCCGGCCCCAGTCACGAGGACAGTTTTCGACTTAAAGAACTGAGTTATCTGCGAAAGATCCAGAGAGACTTCATCCCGTCCAAGGAGATCTTCGGGAGTTACACTACGGAGCTGGTCCAGCTCGGTTCGATTCTGAAGAAGGTCACTAGGGCGTGTTTTCAAAGTCTGAGTGTTTAAGAATCTGATGTAAGGCCATGTTAGGTCTT
>JBKHVY010000039.1:0-14700 GCA_046569805.1 Bacteriovoracia bacterium
TTCCTTCACCTTCACATCGTCATTCAAAATGAAATACTTGAGTTTTTTATTCGCCTGCTCCAGGAAAATGTCACCATTTCGAGCGGTTATATCCATCTCCCCTCGTTTCACTAAAACGTCCTCACGCAGTTCAACCAGACCTTCAAGTCCCTTTAGCTCGAGGCTTTGCGACTGGAACCGCAGCGGAGCCTGGAACCGGAGCTTAGGCCTAACTACTCCCTTTACGTCGCCTTGGAAGTTCGCCCACTCGGCGCAGGGCTTACCTCGAAAGGAATCGGAGGACACGACAAGCTGCTGGCCGGTTTTTTTATGCAGGTGACTTACTTCCACCTGGCCTTTCCCCGTGACCAGGTCCTTCTTTAGGAAGTACGTGATCTGCTGTGCGCGGTAGATCGACCCGTCTTGCTCGAGGACGACATCTCCCAATAAGCGCAAGTTATCTTCGGCTTTAACAAACTCGGCCTGCTGGCCCTGGTAGCGGACAGCCGACTTGTCTTCCGCCGCTGCATAGGTGCCGCGAGGCCGCACGAAACTGGCCATCTCATCCCCCACACTCAACATGGAGTCAGCGATCAACGACAGTGAGGGTCTTCCTGCGTCGAGGTTAAAGTATTCGAGCTCCTTCATCTCCGAGGGAGCCTTTCCTAGCACCGCACTTGAGTCAGAACCCCAGTTTTCATCGGCTCGATGAATCCACACGCCAAAGCCCACGAGGGAGTTAAGGAGAAAAAAAGAGACAATAATTATTGTTGATTTTAATGGCCGTAAAAACATAAAAAGATTGTACCATCGCGCAGCGCGCATGAGGGAGTTTTTAAGATGACTGTTTCGATCGGAAAAGCGAGCATGAAAGCATGTCACAACCTACTCTTGCAGACCTCGTTGCCACTGGCATTAAGCTCACTCCAATGATGGAGCAGTACTGGTCGGTCAAGAAGCAGTACCCAGGCATTTTACTTTTCTTTCGCATGGGCGACTTCTACGAAATGTTCTTCGAAGACGCGCGCGAAGTGGCCCGGCTCCTGAATATCTCGCTCACCGTTCGCGGCAAGCTCGGCGAGACTCCGATCCCCATGGCGGGGATTCCGCACCACGCTGCTGCCGCCTACGTCGATCGCCTGAGTCAGATGGGTCTCAAGGTCGTAATCTGCGAGCAGCTGGAGAACCCAAAAGACGTCAAAGGTATCGTTAAGCGCGGGGTCACGCAGATCGCCTCCCCCGCAGTCCCCTTCGACCTAGATAAGTCGAGCAACACCGAGAACAAGTACATCGCCTGTGCCTGGGAAGACTCCGAGGGGTTCCTACTCTGCCTCTTAGACTTCACCACCGGTGACTTCTTTGGCCTCGCGCTCAAGAGCGCTGAGGAGATCGCAGAAAAACTTCTCATCTATCGTCCCAAAGAATTTATCTCCACACTTGGGCAATGGGAGAAGACCCCCTTCCTCGAAGACACGCTCCAGCAGATGGACGTGCTTCGGACGCACCTCTCGCGCGAGTGGTTCGAACCCAAGCACGCAGCACCGTACCTCGAGAAGCTTATTCCTGGTTTCAAGCGCGACGGAATCATTCAAGCGCGCGCGAGCGTGCTCGCTCCCCTAGGTGCACTGAGCTGGTACATTTCTTCCACACAGACCCTCGAGAAGATGCAACACATCCGGCCCTTCCGCTTGATCGCCGGCGACGAAGGCATGAAGGTCACGTGGGCAACGCTCCGGGGCCTCGAGATCTTTCCGCGAGATCCCTCACAGCTTGCGAGTTCTCTCGTGGGCTTCATGGATCGCACCAAGAGCTCGATGGGGGCGCGTCACCTGAAGCACTTCTTCCAGACACCCCTCAAGGACTTGGGCCAAATAACAAAGCGCCAGGACCTGATCGCAGCACTCATCGCAAAGCCCGAACTCATGAAGGCGTGGCGCGAGACCCTGAGTGAAGTCCGAGACCTCGATCGCATCATGGCGAAAGCGGCGACCAAGAAGGCCAACGCCGGCGACGTCACGAACCTCGCGCGCACGCTCGAGCACTACTTCAGCCTCGAGACGAGCGCGAAGGTGGACCTGGGCCGCTTCTTTCCGACGCTCGAGAAGAAAGAGCGCGAGGGCCTTACACTGCTCGCACAAGAAATCACGGCGACCATCAGCGACGAGCTCGGCGCCAGCGCAGAGAAAGGTAACCTCATCCGCACCGGCGTCAGTAAAGAGCGCGACCGCCTGTCGAAGCTTTCACTCTCTGCCGCAGACGAACTCCTCGCACTTGAAGCTCGCTACCGGATGGAGACCGGCATCACGAACCTGAAGGTGAAGTCGAATAACCTCGCGGGCTTCTTCATCGAGATCTCGAACTCACACCTCGGAAAGGTACCGAAGTCGTTCCAGCGCAAACAAACGCTCACCAACGGCGAGCGCTTCCAGACGGAAGAACTGGCACAGCTCGAAGTAGAAATCACCTCAGCCGAGGAGCGCCTGTCGCGGCTCGAGCGTGAAATCTTCGACACTCTCCTCCAGCGCATCCTCGCTCTATCCCCTGTGATCCTCGACGTAGCAAAGCGCCTGGCGCAGATGGACGTCTACCAGTCGCTGGCGTGGGTCTCGCTCCAGGAAGGCTTCGTGCGCCCGGAGCTCTCGCACGAGCGGCTCGTGCACATCGAAGGCGCCTGGCACCCACTCATTCGTGCGAACATTCCAGATCGCTTCGTCGCCCACAACATCAAGCTGACGCCCGATTGTCCCTTCGCTCTCATCACGGGCCCCAACATGGCCGGCAAAACGACCGTCATGCGCGAAGTCGCCCTGATCCAGTACCTGGCCCAGCTCGGTACCTTCGTCCCCGCGACAGCGGCAAAGCTCGGCGTGCGCGACTACCTCTTCAGTCGGCTAGGTGCGAGCGACGACATCATCCGTGGCCAATCGACCTTCATGGTGGAGATGAGTGAGACGGCCGAGATCCTCCGCCACGCCACTGCCGACAGCTTGATCATCCTCGATGAGATTGGCCGCGGCACCTCGACCTACGACGGTCTCTCGATCGCCTGGGCCCTGGTCGAATGGTTCGCCACGAAGCTCAAGTCCTTGACGCTCTTTGCGACTCACTACCATGAATTGATCGAACTCGTGGACACGCTCCCTGCCGCGAAGAACCTCACGGTCCGCACCGAGCAACACCAGGGCAAGGTCCAGTTCATGTACGAACTGATCGAAGCCGGTGCCACGCAGAGCTTCGGGATTCACGTGGCCGAACTCGCAGGACTTCCCCGCGACATCTTGAAGCGTGCGCGGGGGATCCTAAGCAAACTCGAAGAGCAGCATCGTGATCACTCTTTGGTCGAGCACGTCGATCCGCCGCAGCTCTCGCTCTTTCAGCTGTCCGCCGAGGCCGAGATTCCCGATCACCTCGTGGCGCTTGAGAAGAAGCTCAAGAGCATCGACGTGATGAATCTCACGCCCTTACAGGCCCTTCAAACCTTGCACGACATGAAGAGCCAGCTCCAATCCTAAGTGCTTCGCTCAGGATCTTGGGAACTTCTGAAATCGTCCGATAGGACGTGGAAGGAGTCTGCATGTGTCCTAATCTCTCAGATCATTTGACCCACTCTCTCTCAGCTCACGAGCTGCTCGATCCGAGCCTGCGCGCGGGCGTCGAGCGTTCCAATCCTTGGGCCCTCTACTGTGCCTGGGTGGTGGACTGGATCCTCGCCTACACCTTCGTCTCTCTTGCCTACAGTAGTTGGATGCAGTTCTTGGGGCCCCTGGGTCTTAAGCACATTCCGCTCGGTTCCGAGACCATCTTTTCGAACTACGGCCTCTACCTCAAGCTCGCACTCACACCGCTGATCTTCGCGGCGGGACAGTTCCTCGCACTCGCCCTTCACTCGAAGAGCTTCGGCATGCGCCTGTTCAAGCACGAGGTCGCAGCTCCTCTCCTGAGTTCTCAGCTTCTCTACGCCTGTGGCGCCACCGTGTCTCTAGCGCTGCTAGGTCTTCCCGTCTTGAACACTTGGCTAGACCAGCTCGCAGGGACTCAAACGACGTCTGAGGAGTACGAGCGCTGGGCGCTGCACTTCGTTTCAGTCGATGTGGCAGCACCGATCAACCTCTTAACCGAATTGGCACCATCCGATGAAACGACCTGGAAACAAGCTGCTTAGTTTCATGCTCATGCTCTTCTGTAGCAGTGCGTATGCGACGAAGAGTCTTAAGCTTCCTGTGGAGCTTAAAGTCTATCAACTCGAGAGCGGTGAAGATTGTCCGAGTGAGCTCCGTTTCTCAATCGTGGCGGACGGCAATGATCAAGTCCTCATCGCTTCGCCTACGATCTCTTTCCCGTTCCTCATCGCACGCAGTGGCGTCGACGTCGAGGACCAGACCAGCTGTCGCTATGAGACGAAAGTCAGTCTCACAGATACAGAACTCACCAAGATAGTCACGATCTCGAAGTGTCCTAACAAAGAACCTACGCGCCAGATCACGGAGACCCTTGTCCGAAGCAAGGATGAGCTCAGTTACACGCACGTGAGCGGTGATACCAAAAAAATCTGTCGGTACCGGCCATGAGGTCTTTTTACGTCGCACTCATCTTCATGGTCATCGCAGGTCACAGTTGGGCCAGTTCGCAGCTCTCGTCGCAGGACGTGCAGCGGATGGCGAACCTTCTCACGCAGGTGGAGGAGCATGGGGTCGTCAACAGCAAGGACATCTCTTGTGGTCTGAGTGTGCTGGACGTTCTTCTCACTGACAGCTTTTCTGAAGACGGTGCGGACTGCTCGAAGTTCATCGCTGACAACGGTGAGTTCGGTGACTACGGAAAGATCCTCGTCGAAGCCCTCCTCGAGAAGGGCAGAGACTCGCACCTCTTCGCCGACGACCGGCCAGGGATGGAAGACTCGCCCTACACCTGCCCGGCCTGGAAAAAACTCAGCTTCGACATGCGCCTGCGCTTTTGGGTTTGGACCTTCGCGGCCATCGCGTGGGACGAGTCGAAGTGCGACGCTCGCGCACGCAACACCCAGGCGACGAACGGTGTGGCCGTGGGACTGCTCCAGCTCGACGAAGCCCGCAGTGCTCGTCGCTGGCGGGGCCGAAACTGTGAGGCAAAAAACGTCTCCGCTCCCCGTGAGAACTTACGCTGTGGCGTAGACATCATGGAAGAGCTGATGCGCGGCCCGGATGGTCTCTACAAGGCCAGCGGAAAGCTCTGGGGTGACACGAGCTACTGGCAGAAACTCAAAAGAAGCGCCAACAACCGTGCGCCGAGCACGGTCGTTAAGCGCATCAAAGAGTTCCCCGCCTGCGAAGTCGTCGAGTAACCTACTCGAGCCACTTGAAGTTGAGTTCTCGCGTCTGTGCGTCGTTGGGCTTCGACGGAGCTCCCGCCATGAGGTCCGTGGCCGTCGCGGTCTTCGGAAACGCCATGACGTCGCGGATGGAATCGGTCTTCGTGAGCATCATCACCAGGCGCTCCATGCCGAAGGCCATGCCTCCGTGTGGAGGCGTGCCGTACTTCAGGGCCTCGACGAAGAAGCCGAACTGGTGCTGCGCCTCCTCTGGAGAGAGACCGAGAACTTCGAACATGCGCGACTGAACTTTGTTGTCAAAGATTCGTAAGCTACCGCCGCCGAGTTCGTAGCCGTTGCAGACGATGTCGTAGGCCTGGGCCTTGCAGGCGGCAAGTTTTTCGAGATCGCTCGACATGAAGAGATCAATTTGGTCGAGCCGTGGCATCGTGAACGGATGGTGCTTGGCGCCGATCGCTTTGGTCTCGAAGTCCACGTCGAGGAGTGGAAAGTCATAGACCCATAGGAACGCGTACGCGTCGGGATTGAAGAGCTTCAAGCTCTTCCCGAGGTGGCGACGAACCGCATCGGCGCAGTCATGCGCAACAGTGTCTTTTTTGTCAGCGCAGAAGAACCAAAGGCCATCACCTTTCTCCGGCGAGAGCGCCGAGAGTGCAGCGAGGATCTCCGGCGTTATGAACTTCGAGATGCCACCCGAGAGCGCGCCGCCTTCAACCTTGAACCACGCCACACCTTTACCACCGTAGGGCTTCACGATCTCCGTGAGCGCATCGATGTCCTTGCGCGCAAGCGTCCCAAGCTTCACGGGAAGGAACATCGCCTTCACGAGGCCATGCTTTTCCTTGGCGACCTCGGCGAAGGTCGCGAAGCCGGAGCCCGCGAAAATTTTCGTGACGTTCATGTGCTCAAGGCCAAAGCGCACGTCTGGTTTATCGGACCCGTACTTCGCCATCACCTCGTCGTAGGTGATGCCCTGGAGAACGAAGTCATCTCCGAGGTTGAACAAGCGGGAGACCATGCGGCTCGCGAGGTTCTTCATGTAGTCCATGGTCGGGAAGCTGACTTCGATATCAATTTGCGTGAACTCCGGCTGGCGATCGGCGCGGAGGTCTTCGTCACGGAAGCAGCGGCAGATCTGGAAGTACTTGTCGGAGTTCGCGATCATGAGGAGCTGCTTCAGGGTCTGCGGTGACTGCGGAAGTGCGTAGACCTTCCCTTTGTGCACGCGCGAGGGAACGACGTAGTCGCGCGCCCCTTCCGGCGTCGTCTTGTAGAGGATCGGTGTCTCGACTTCCATGAAGCCCAGTTCGTAGAGCGTCTCGCGCGCTTTGCGAGTGGCGTCCGAGCGCAGCTTCAGGATGTCCTGCAGGCGCTGGCTGCGCAGGTCGAGGTAGCGGTACTTGAGGCGCAGGTCTTCCGTCGCCTCCACCATTCCGTGCGGCAGGAAGGGCGGAATCTCAGCGTGCGAGAGGAGCTCCACCGACTGGACCTGAACTTCGACGAGGCCCGTCGCCATCTTCGGGTTTTTGGCGGAGTCCGGGCGTGCCGTCACGACGCCTGTGGCGCGTACGACGGACTCAAGCGAAAAAGATTTTAAGACAGACAGGTCCCCCTTGAACTGCTCGAAGCCCAATTGCGTGAGGCCATGCTTGTCGCGCAGATCGACGAAGTGGAGCGCACCGAGGTCTCGCACCTTGTTGACCCAGCCGCAGATCGTGACGGTCTTGCCGATGTCCGAATCTCGCAGCTCTCCACAGGTGTGAGTACGCATGAGTCCAGATAAATCGCGAACACTCGTCATTGTCATCTCCTCGAATCCTGGCCTAGGATTAGACCATGGACGTTATGATGCCTCAGAGCGGATTTAAGCTCAATCGAATCCTTTTTTTCTTCGTCATGACGCTCATCGCCTCATGCCAAAATCAGGTGGAGAAAGATCCATCGAAGTGGGCCTGGCTCGTTGCGCCTGAGGATAAAATCCTAGTTCGGCTTGCCATCAATGACGAGGACCAGCAACGCGGCTTCTCCGGCACACGCGATGACCAGTGGCCAGACGAACACGGCATGCTCTTTATCTTCGAGGAGGATGGCCAGCGGGGCTTCTGGATGCCCGACACCTACTTCGACCTCGACCTCTTCTATCTGGACGCGAGCTTCAAGATCATCGACGTCGAGCGGAAAGTTCCCCACTTCATCGGACGCTTTCCAGAGGAGCGAATTCCCCGTGCGCGCATCGTTTGGGCCCGCCACGTGCTCGAGCTCAAATCAAAGTCGAAGACGGCGGCGAAGCTTAAAGTTGGCGATCAACTTCGGCTGGAGTCTCCGAAGATTCCCCCGCAAATAAAATAAGAAATTCATCCGCGGCGATCACGCCGAGAATCTCTTTGGTGATCTGACGTTGGTACGACTTATCGAGAGTGATGCGACGAATCTCAGCAGAGATCGAATCGTTTTCTGCCTGCACCCGTGCGAGTTCCGTCTCACGCTCGGTGATTTTTCCGTTCATGCCCACGTAGTCGATCACTCCGCGCTCCATGAACACCAGACGCAACATCAAAACACCGATGATGGCCCAGCCGATGCGCGGTAGAAGGTCTTCTTTGTTTTTGTTCTTCGGCTTGGCAGATTTGACTCTGGCCGGACGGCGCTCAACCACTTCCTCTTCTTCTTCGTCCTCTTCTTCCTCGTCGAGGTACTCTACTTGAGGAGTGGTAGCGACTCTGCGTTGAGGCATGAAGTCGAGCTGGTCAGGACGCGCGGGAGATCGGCGCGTCGGAGCTTCGGTGATCGTTGGTGCTTCGGAAGGAGCTGTACCGAGTGGCCGGGAAAAAAGATTTCCTTTGGGCTGAGCGGCCATACGTGATGCCGCCGTGCTCTTTCTGAACGGCGACGGAACATCTTCAAATTCATCATCATATTGGTTTTGCACGGTGCCCATCCTGGTCTTTCGTATAACCAGTTTAACACCGTGCTAAGCCCAACACAATCATGCAGTTGGAGGACCTCTTCTTACCCGAGTCGCCTGATCAGGAGATGGCATCTGATCAGCAAGATCAACCATCACTCGGCGCTGTCCCCATGATGACCCCTTCACCTTGTGAAGACGAGCACCCTGGTTCGCATCGATCTCGAAGAACGAGACCTTGTCACGGATGTCGATCCGTCCGACTTCCGAGCCGCGCAGACCGGCCGTGCGGTGGAGGAACTTCAGGAGATCACCCGGGTTGGCCCCGTCAATTTTTCCGATATTGATGATGAAGCGCTGGCCCGCACCACGCTGAGGACCGCGGTTCATGTCGCGTCCCGGAGCTGCACCGTCTGTGCGACGGTTCGGGGCCATGGCCGTGAGGTCACGAGCTTCACGGTATTTCTTGATCGTCGGAGCAAGTGTGCGAGCGTAGAGTGCTTTCTGCAGCTCTTCTTTCGACATCGTCTCAGTAGCCGTTTTGAAGTCTGAAAACTCTGGGTGGTTCTGTTCCGTAATGGTCGTCGCAAGCTCCGTTACACCCTTCACGGCTTTCGAGATCAAGCGGCCGCGAATTTCGTCGACCCCAGGGAGCTCGACGCGCTTAATCGGCGCTTTCGTGATGCGCTCGATGAGAGCAATCTTACGGAATTCCATCGGCGTGATGATGGAGAGAGCGATGCCTTTAGCGCCACCGCGACCCGTACGGCCGATTCGGTGAACGTAGGACTCAAGATCCATCGGAAGTTCGACGTTGATAACGTGCGTGAGGTCAGAGACGTCGATGCCGCGGGCGGCGACGTCAGTACAGGCGACGAGCTTACACTTCTTCTCTTTGAAGCGCTTCATCGTGAAGTCACGCGCGTCTTGCTCCATGTCTCCGTGGAGCGACTCCGTCGCATAGCCGCGCGAGTTGAGGGCGTCGGCGAGCTGCTGCGCCCCGATCTTCGTGCGAGTGAAGACGAGGCCGTAGATGTCGTCAATGCTATCGAGGTAGCGACAGAGAGCTTCGACCATGTCCGCCGGACGCGCGACCAAGTAGGTCTGCTCCACCGCGTTTGTGGTGAGCTGCTGCTTCGTGACTTTCACGACCTTCGGATCGTTGAAGTGCTTCTTCACGAGGCCCTGGATCGGTGCCGGCAGCGTCGCCGAGAACATCCAGACTTTCTTGTTCGGGCTGTTCGCGATGATCATCTGAACGTCATCGAAGAAACCCATGTCGAGCATTTCGTCAGCTTCGTCCAAGATGACGTAGCGAACTTCTTCGAGACGGAGAGCGCCGCGATCGATCAAGTCAATCACGCGCCCAGGAGTACCGACGACGATCGACGGAGCAGCTGTGCGCAGGGCACGGAGCTGGTTGCCGATGGGTGTGCCGCCGTAGACAGACAACGAGCGAACCTTGTCGCTGCCGATAGTGAACTTCGCGATCTCACCTTCAATCTGATTCGCGAGTTCGCGAGTCGGAGCAAGGATCAGCGCTTGTACGTGGCGAGCTTTCGGATCGAGCTTTTCAAAAAGAGGAAGGAGGAAGGCAGCGGTTTTGCCGGTACCGGTTTGTGCTTGGCCAATGAAATCGATATCTCCATCAAGAAGGAGAGGAATGGCTTGGGCTTGAATTTCAGTTGCGTCGGCAAAGCCGAGTTTGTTGAGTGCTTCGAGTGATGAAGGCTTGAGGCCCAAATCTGCAAATTTCACAGAGACTCCGAGAGTTGGAAGGTAAAGTTCGACGCACCATAGCTCGCGCAATACGCCATGGCCAGAGAAATGCCCCCCGAGTCCCCTGTTCGTAATAATTACAGACTAATACGCCAACCAAATAATCCAAGTACCTACAGCTGTGGTTTCCCAGGCAGGCTTCGCTAGATTATATGAGCGAACAAATGGGTAGAGGATAAGCTTCGGATTAAGATTAAACTCCACCCCAAGATATGCCGCATTAAGGCTACGTTTAGCAAAGTTATACGCCCTCTCCCCCATCACATTATTGTGCTGAATTTCTTGTTCGAGGAAGGCCTGAATCCAGACTTCACCTTCTCCAAGTCGACGGCGGACATACGGGGCCACGTAGAAGCGCCAGCGCTCGGTATTGCTCTCGGCAGAGGGAACGTAGAAGCGAGGAACGATCCACGCACCTAAACTCCAGTCTTTATTAGGAGTCCAATCCAGAATGCAGAAACACTCGACCTGGCCATTCCACTTGGCATCAATCGTAGACCAATTGTGCGAAGAATGACCAAGCTCCAGAGGCCCAAAGGGTTTTACGGACACCCGTCACCTGATCTTCGGTGCGGAAAGGTCCATCGTCGGAACCAAGACGATTTCGCTCCCCAAAAGTCCAAGTAAAGCGCGTATTAAAGAAGGGTTCCCAGCCGTTATCGAATTTGTAGCGAAAGCTGAACTGATTCCAGATGTTGTAGCCCTCGAAGCCGGGCCGAGGATTACCTTTCGCATCTGGATTTGGTACGTAACCATCGCCATTGGCGACGCCAGGACCTAGCACTTCAGAGAAATAAACGATCGAGAGCCGTTTTTTGGGGGTCGCCGCTTGGGATACCCCTGTCACAAGCAATAGAAGCCAAAAGAATTTCACCAAACGACCCTTGGAAAAAAGAAGCCATTGTTATATCTGTGAAAAGGTTTTTCAACGAACTTTAAATGACACTTGAAAAATCATGTTTGAATCACTGTTAATCGGCAACTTACCTCACTTCAACAAAGGGATTTCCCACATGTCTGCTAGTAAACACGCCACTCTCGACAAGTTCTTTCAGCAGCTCGCGGACATGGAAGCTGATACAGTGACAGCGTTGGTAGAAAAGCACCTCTCGGACGAGGAGCTTGAACTGTTCGTGCGCCACCTCGAAGACTTCTACGGTATCGAGGAAGAAGAAGAGCTAGGCACTCTGGCGCAGGTGATGGTCACGGGCTACTTGGCAGCGAAGTCCGAAGCCGGCCAGCTTCAGTAATCGAGCTGATCTTCGACCGCCATCCAGAAACGTCGAACGGCCGCCATCTCTGTGAGGAAGAACCAGCAGGTCTCCAGCAGAGCGGGCGGAGTTCCTCTTTTACTCAAGAGTCGAAAGACATCTTGTAACTCTTGAGTGACCTCTCCGCGCTTGAAGATCGAGAGAAATTCCTGCAGCAGCCACTGGTCGTTCTGGGCGGACATGACGAGCCGGTTGTTCTCCTGCCGGATCTCGACGTCGATCGGAAGTTGGCCCAGAATTTGAGCAAGCACGTTCCACCGATAAGGAGCAAGTTGTGCGTCGGCCAGTGGCTCCAGTCGAGTGAGTCCTTCTTTCAATAGCCCCATTTTCGAGTGAATCACAAAGCCATCGTGCGTCGGCTCGAGCCACCAGCTAAAGCCTGGATCGCTGAGGTTACAGACATCCTCTTCGCGCTGAGGGAAGCGCCGCTGCCCCACGCGTTGATGGACCACTTCCGCCTCGCCGAGGGTAGCGAACTCGAACCATCGCAGCTTTGAAAAATTGCCACCGACATCGGTTACAAACCGCAAGCTCGGGTAGTCCTCAGGACTTTCCTTGATGGCGGCCACGGCCAACTGCATATTCTCGGTCGGGAGTGTTCGCACAACAAAGGTTCCGCGACTCTGCTCTAAATGAAACACGAGGCCTGGGGCGCTTGGAACGACGACCTCGTCGAGGTCCTCGGCCTGGGGCTCCCAAGTTTCTTCACCGTCCTCGAGCTCCCCCATGAGGCGGCGATCGCTCAGGCGAAAAGTTTCTTCAACCAGAAACGACATGTCATCCATGAGAGGTCCTTTTAGAGGATTGCACCGATCATGCGTAGAAGTAGGATTACGATGATGGGGCTTGGATCAAAGGGAATGTTCGGAGGCAGGAGCTGACGGATGGGACGCATCGGGACGTCCACGATCTTCCGCAACTGAATCACGACCGGATGGCGCTGGAGCTGCGGATTGGGCACGAAGCTCATTACGCTATCAATGACGATGAGGATGACAAAAATATCAATCAGAGCATGGATCATGCTCTGATGATAGCGGGCCTCGGTCCGAAAGTGAAAGTGAAATTAGAACTTATAGTTTGCGGTGTACGCTGCGATCACGAAAAGCGCCAACATAATGACGTAGCCTTTTTTCCCATGCTGCGGAAAACGCTTCACCAGAACGGCCGCGCCGACACCGATCAGAAGCCAAATCGCAAACTTCACGAAGATCCAAGTAGGCCAGCCCTCGCCGTGGCCGATGCCTAAGCGGGCCATCAGCCCCATGCCCGAAACGAGCACAAAAAGAGTCGCAACGCCGGTGAGGATTTTCAAGATTTTGGGCTTTTCGCCCCACATTTGGACCGCGAAGCCGGTCAACAGGAGCACAAGAGAACTCAAGTGGATGATCTTGTACACTTCATAAGAAATCATAGGGACCTCAAATTTCTGCCAGAGTGGCGGTTAAAAGTTTCCAGAATTCAGTGACAGTCTTAACGTCGACGCGTTCATCCGGGGAGTGGGCGCCCATGATGGTCGGACCGAAGGAAACGGCGTCGATGGGGCCGATCTTGTCACGCAAGATACCACACTCTAGGCCTGCGTGGATGGCGGTGACCTTCGCTTTTTTTCCATAAAGACGCTCGTAGACGGAACCGAGCTGCTCCAGGAGTCGGTTCTCGCGAACAGGCTTCCAGCTTGGGTACTCTCCGTTCTTCGTCACGGTGAGGCCCATCAGCGCACCGAGGCCCTGAACCTGGGCTTCTAAGCGGTAGCACTCCTGGCGATCGAAGAAGCGCAGCGAAGTCAGGATATAAAGCTTCCCGCGCACGAAGAAACACAGAGCGAGGTTGTTAGAAAGACCCACCAGTTCGCGCTGGCTAGGGAGATCATAAGAGTGAGCGCCATGTGGAAAGGCCTGCAAGAAGGCGAGCGCGCGGGCGAGCTCTTTGCCTCCGATGCCCTCGGTTGTGGCATCACTCGGGGAGACTTCAATCGTGAAAGCCTTGTCCGTTGTAGGCAAGAAGCTCTGCCACCGGCGCTTCACTGTTTCGATCGCCGCCTGGAGTTTCGGCACCTGCGAAGCTTCGCAGGAGACCTGCGCCCAAGCGTCCCGGGGAATAATGTTGTGGGCCTTTCCCCCGCGGATCTCGTGCACATGAAGCTCATCTTTAAACTCGGCCAGAACATCGATCAAGCACTTGATGGCGTTTCCGCGCTGTTCATGAATGTCCACGCCCGAGTGTCCGCCCAGAAAACCGCCGACGGTGAGCTTGAGATACTGTGGATTTTTCCACGGCGCCGGCGCCTGAACCAGATCCCCCGTAAGTTCGTAGTCGATGCCTCCGGCACAGCCGATGTAGAAACTCCCCCACTCTTCGGTATCCAGGTTAAGCATGCGCTTACCTGAGAGAAACTTCGGATCAACTCCCCAGGCACCTTTAAGACCAGTCTCTTCATCGATCGTGAATAAGAGCTCAAGTGGCGGGTGCGCCAGGTCCTTGGCCTCCATCAGCGCCAGGGCCGCCGCACAACCGATCCCGTTGTCCGCACCAAGCGTAGTTCCCTGGGCCTTGATCCAATCTCCCTCTCGCATCGTGAGAATGGGATCCGTCATAAAGTTGATCTTTCTCTCTGGGGTTGCGTCCGTGACCATGTCCATGTGGTTCTGGATAATGACGGGAGCCGAGGTTTCTTTGCCCGCAGTCGCTGGGACGTAAACGATGACGTTTCCAACATCATCGGTGTGGGTCTTGAGCCCTAAGGCTTGAGCACGTGCGAGAATGAATTCCCGCACCTTGTCTTCATGTCGTGAAGGGCGTGGCAGTTGGTTAAACTGATGAAAATACCCCCATAGGAGTGCTGGTTCAGACGGAAAATGCGAAGGAATTTGCATGTGAGACCTCGATTAACTACTTAAAATCATGAATCTTCCGCAAATAAAAAAGGCCCCAACAGGGGCCTTCTAAAAGCTTAGTTCAGGCCCTTATCCAGGACGATGTCTTTGTCACTTCCGCGGTAGAAGTAAACAAACTGGTAACCCGCCTGGGCCAGCTCGTCGGCGGCCTTGGCCGGTGACTCGTCGCTACTATTTAAGGAATAAAGCAGCACGTTCTGATTCTTTGCAGGGTACTTCGTTTCGAAGGAAGAAACGAAGTTCGGACCGTAGGGCATGTGAGTCGAACCTTCGAAGGCAACCACCACTTGAGAGTGCACGTCTACGAGGGCAAAATTCAATTTGTCTTCAAGGCGTTGCTTAAAAACTTCACGGGGAATTTCGTATTTCATAACTGCTCTCCTCAGAGGACATGGCCAAGACTTTATAGTCAGCCTATATTAGCCACATGATCATGAAAAGTCGCCTCGGATTCGTTTTATTGTGCCTTGCTGCAATCTTGGCCACAAGTTGTTCAACCAGCTCTGGGCCGGATAAATCGGACTGGGAAAACCAGGTGCAGAAAATTCTGTCCCAGAACCA
>JBKHVY010000040.1:0-7584 GCA_046569805.1 Bacteriovoracia bacterium
GGCAACGGCAAAGGTAGCTAAAAGTTGTTCCAATGCAGTAAAGTTTGCAGCTGAACTTCCTGCATTATGTGCTGGAGCTGCATGTGCCGCAGGTGCGCTTTACTCGGTTTCCGGGGCAACCTCTGCCTCAGGCGCAGCAATTAGTTGCTATCAAAGTGTTAAAGCTGCCACCAAGGTTCCAGAAGAAGCCGGGTTAATTGCTTGTCGCGAAGCAGAGCGTAAAGCGATCGAAGCTTGTGGACCATCACGATAGAGGACTCAAAATGATAGATCAAATGAAACTCGATGAGAGGTATCGGAAGCTACGAAAGAATGGTTTCAAAAAAAATGACGCTCTAAAAATATTACTACAAGAGGAAAATCGGTTATCAGGGGTTAAACAGCTTTACGACCATCTTCCTCTACACCATCAAGAAAGTGAGTTCCTTAGGAACATCCTTACAACGATTTTGCTTTTCGCGACTTGCGGCATTCTTGTGTTCGCCGTCGACGTATTAAAGGAGTTCGAACAAAGCGGAGAAATCACTGCTCTGACTATCTTTTTTAAGATTGATGTTTTTGTGGCCATTGCCTCTTTGTGCATTTCTTATGTTTTTCCGCAGAGGCATGTCGAGAGCTTGGCTATAAGCATTTTTTTGCTTGCGAATGATGCCGTGACGTTGAGCGCTGAACAGGACATCGTAAAGCTATCACTCGTTCTTGTTGCAGCCGGGGGTTGCTTTTTTTTCCTCCAGAGAAATCTTAAGATCCTGGAAAAACATCGCCTTGATCAGCCGTTTGAAGATTGGCTACGAACTAAGGATTTGCGGTGAATCGAGAGGGAGATCATAATCGTTAGATTTGCTCGTAAGCCGAGAACAGAGATAGCGATTCCCTTTGGCATTCCCAGCCGATAATTTCTACATACCCCCGACTCTCCGGTTGAAGAACCCTCTCCCGGGGACCATAACCCTCTCCATGAAAAACTTCCTCTTCCTCCTGGGCCTTCTGGTTCTCACCCTCTCTATCGCCGAGGCGCGGGTCCTCGAGGCCACGGTGCTGACGATCAACGACGGGGACACGGTCTCGATCCTGCCCACCGGCGAGACGAAGAAGGCGCGGCTGAGACTCATCGGCGTCGACACGCCGGAGATGTTCTTCAACGGCGAGTCCCAAGGTGAAGTGGCCGTGAAGGCGCGCGACTACCTGCGCGCCTTAGTTCCGATCGGCTCGAAGATCTCGGTCGAGCTCCCGCTCAAGGAAGAAGACAACAACGGCCGCTACTTGGGCGTGATTCGCCTGAACGGCGTCGACGTCAACGCCGAGATGCTCAAGTCCGGCTGGGGCGCGCTGTTCGTGATGTTCCCCTACGACAAGACCCTCACCGCGCGCTACGTCGCCATCGCTAAGGGCGCCTACGAGAAAAAGTTCGGCATCTTCCAGGACACCTACGCGGACCAGCCGCTTCCCTACATGTTCCGCCAGGAGGCTCGCGGCACTGAGGGGTTTTTGTTGATCGGTGACTACGAGACCAAGCGCCTTTACACCCAGGAGAACATCCAGCGCGTGCCGCCCTACGCCCGGATCTTCTTCTTCAACGAACACATGGCGCGCAACCAAGGATTCCGCTGGTAGAACTGTCGAAGCCTTGCCCTTCGACATCTTAGGAAGAAACCGCTAGGATGCCCGCATGTTTACCGGACTCATCCAAGACAAAGGCAAAATCATCGCGATCCACCCTAACCGGGAGGGCCGCGAGTTCGTGATCGACACCAGCATGCACCCCGACATCCAGGTCGACGACTCGGTGGCGACCAACGGCGTGTGCCTCACGGCGACCGAGGTCAAGGACGGCGCGTTTCGCTGCCAAGCGATTCCCATGACGCTTGAGAAAACCAACCTGGGCCGTTTAAAACAAGGCGATGAGGTTAATCTTGAGCTCTCCCTTCGTCCGCAAGATCGCCTCGGCGGCCATATGGTTCAAGGCCATGTCAGCGGAGTGGGACAAATCATCGACATCAAAGATCTCGGGAAAACCTGGGAGTTCCGGGTCCAGTTCCCAACGGAGCTCCGTAAATACATGATCTTGGAGGGCTCGATCGCCGTCGACGGCATCAGCCTCACCATCGCCCGCCTGGCGGAGCTTGAGCTCACCTTAGCGATCATCCCCCACACCCTTGAAAAGACTACCCTGGGGGGCAAAAAAATTGGTGACTCAGTCAATCTTGAGGTAGATATGGTGGCAAAGTACATCGAGAACTTCCTCACCCGGAGCGAAGCCTCTCGAGCAGCTGACTGGGCGAAGAACTTCGCTCGCTAAAAGGGCGCCATGCGACCACTAGATTCCATCGAAGCAGCCATCGCTGATCTGAAACTCGGTAAGATGATCATCGTCGTCGACGACGAGAACCGCGAGAACGAAGGAGACTTCGTGATGGCGGCAGAGCTCATCACTCCTGAAGCGGTGAACTTCATGGCGACCCATGGCCGCGGCATGATCTGCGCGCCGATCACCGCGCAGATGGCGATCGACCTCGCACTCCCCTTGCAGACCGGCACCAACACCGCACCGCTGAGCACCGCTTTCACGGTGACGATCGATGCCATCGAAGGTGTATCAACCGGCATCTCGGCCAGTGATCGTGCTCGCACACTAAAGATCCTCACCGATCCCAAAACCGTCGCCGGAGACTTCTCCCGCCCGGGCCACATATTCCCGTTGATCGCTCGCGAGGGCGGCGTGTTGGTGCGCGATGGGCACACGGAAGCTGCGGTTGACCTCGCAAAGATCGCAGGTCTCGCCCCCGTGGGTGTGATCTGCGAGATCCTCAACGCTGACGGTTCCATGGCACGTCGTGGGGACCTTGAGATCATCGCCGATGAGCACAATCTAAAACTCATCAGCATCGAAGACCTCATCCACTACCGTAAGCAACATGAAAATCTGATCACCGAAGTTGAAGCCGTCCCCATGCCCACAAAGCATGGTCTATTCACCCTCCACGTCTTCCGCTCCGAGATCCTGGGTCAGGAAGCGATGGCGGTGGTGAAAGGCGCTCCGGAAGAGCTCAAAAATAATCCTCTGGTCCGCGTGCACTCCGAGTGCTTCACCGGCGACGTGCTGGGAAGCCAGCGCTGCGATTGCGGGGCTCAACTCGACCGCGCACTCACGAGCATCGAAGCGGAGGCGAAGGGCCTGGTGATTTACTTGAAACAAGAAGGCCGCGGCATTGGTCTCATGAACAAAGTTCGTGCCTACCAGCTGCAGGATTTGGGCCTCGACACGGTGGAAGCCAACGTAAAGCTCGGTTTCCCCGCCGACGCTCGGGACTACACCATGGCCCACCAGATCCTGCGCTACTTCGGCGTCACGGATGCGCGGCTGATGACGAACAATCCCCTGAAGCTCGAGGGCCTCAAGAAGCTCGGCTCGCTTGGATTTGAGCGCGTCGCTCACGAGACGGCCCCCCACGCGCTGAACATGAACTATCTTCTGACAAAAAAATCAAAACTCGGTCACTGGCTCGGGTCAGGACTGATTAACCAGTAGGTTTCTATGACGACTCTCGAAGGAACACTCTCAGCTAAGGGCCTCAAGGTCGCGGTCATCACCGCTCGCTTCAATGACTTCATCACTTCAAAGCTCCACGAGGCGGCGGTCTCGTGCCTTAAGCGTCACGACATCACTCCGACGGATATCACCGAGGCTTGGGTTCCTGGTGCCTTCGAGCTCGCCCTCACCGCCCAGACCCTCGCCGAAACGCAGAAATACGACGCCGTGATTTGTCTCGGTGCAGTTATTCGGGGCGCCACTACGCATTATGACTACGTATGTAGCGAAGCCGCTAAAGGCATTGCTGCGGTCGGTCTTAAAACCGGGATCCCTGTGATCTTCGGTGTGATCACCACGGAAACCATTGAGCAAGCGATCGAGCGCGCCGGGACCAAGGCCGGCAACAAGGGCTGGGACGCCGGTATGGCGGCGATCGAGATGGGCACGCTTTTGCGCAAAATTAAGAGCACGCGCTAGTAGACGGCCCCCCGCTTCGTAGTTTATAACTTCATGACTTTCCGAGTGAGGAGACAGGCTCGCGGCGAGTTATTCATTTAAACGTTTCCTGTCACATAACAAGCTCTGAGCTTGAATTTCAACGGACCCTCTCCTTTCCACGCGAAAGGAAATCCATTCGTCATTCAAGTTTCAAGGCATGCCAACAGAGGAGAATCTTATGGCAAAGGCAACGATGGGGCGTTCACGCTTCAAAATTCAGCGTCGTTTGGGCGTTGAGCTTCCAGGTCTCGGCAAAGCGGGAGCGCTCGAGCGCCGTCCGTACGGCCCAGGTCAGCACGGTATGCAGCGCAAGAAGCTGTCAGACTATACCGTTCGTTTGATGGAAAAGCAGAAAGTCGTATTCAACTACGGTCTTCGTGAGCGTCAGCTCGTGAACGCTGTTAAGAAAGCGAAGCGCGTAAAGGGCCAGGCCTGGGTTGACGTGTTGATCATCGCCCTCGAGTCACGCCTCGACAACGTCGTCTTCCGCATGAACTGGGCACCGTCCCTCATGGCCGCGCGCCAGATGGTTTCTCACGGTCACATCCTCTTGAACGGCAAGAAAGTGAACCTTCCCGCGATTGAAGTGAACCCCGGCGACGTGATCGAGATCACGGACAAGGGTGCCAAGTCTGGCAACTACATGCAGGCGAAGGCCCGCCCACGTATCTCTGCCGTTCCAGCTTGCCTCGTCGTTGAGAAGTCGGGCGAGAAAGAGAAAGGCAAGATGGTTGCAAAGCCTTTGTCTGACGATATCCCATTCGCGTTCGAGAAGCGCCTCGTGACCGAATACTACTGGAAAGTTAAGTAATTCTTCTTCTCCAGCACAAGTTTAAGTACAAAAGCGGCCCCGAATGGGGCCGCTTTTTTTTGGTTCATAAGAATACAGGTTGTGACTTCAATTCGCCCGTGAAGCCCGAAGCTCGAGAGCTTTCGCTTGTGCCACAAGACTCCTTAATGTGGGAGAGCCGAAAAAGCCGTCAGCCTTTCCGACACTCCGGGCACACGCCGGAGAATTCGAGGTGGTGCTTGAGCTGCGAGAAGCCGAGCTTCTCCACGACAGCAAGAGTGTCGGGGGGAATGCACACATCGAGTGTAATGATCTTCTTACACTGCGTGCACATCAGGTGGTGATGGTGCTCGTGAGTGCCTTCGGCGCAGTCGCCGTGGACGACTTCCCAGCGGATAGGCCCGTCACCGAAAAGGCGTTTTTCCACGAGCCCCGCTTCTTCGAAGGTACCCATGCTGCGATAAATAGTAGCAAGATCGAACCCCTCGCTCTTCAGTCCCGCGGCGAGCTCTTCCACGGTGAAGGGACCATGGTTATGTAAGAGGAAGTGGAGAATCTTACGGCGCTGCTCGGTGACCTTGAGGCCTGCACTCTTGAGAAGATCATCGGGAGAGGCATGGTCGTGGTGATGGTCGTGCTTCAATCGAGGTTTTCCTGAGTGTTTATTTTATCGATGATCTGGGTGCGAAGCTCTCGCAGCGATTCAATGCTCTTCTTAAGATAGTCATCGGCCTTGAGGAGGCGCTCTTTCTCCTCTGGGAGTCCCAGCTTCTTCTCGTCGAGGTTCCGCAGCACCTTACGCACGGCCCCCTGGATAATCGTCAGGTGGTTCGCGAGTTCGTGAATGTGCTTGCGTTCAACGGAGAAATCCAGTGAGTCCATGCCTGTCCTAAAAAAAAAGTCCGAAGCCGGTAGGACTTCGGACTTTTAAAACTATCAGTATCCTATAGCTTATTTCGCTTCAGCTTTCTTCAAGAAGGCGTCGCGAGCCACTGTGTCTTTCTTGAAGGCCATGAGGCTCTCCACGTAGTACGTGAGCGCCCAAAGATCATCGTCAGAGACGACATCCTTCCAACCAGGCATGCCCGAACCGGTGACGCCGTAAACCATGCGCTGGTAAATGTCGTCCGTCGAATGGATCGAACGAAGCTCGTGGTACGTGAAGTCTGGTGGGATGACTTTGTAGTTGTACTCTGAGTCCTGGGCCTTAAGTTCGTGAAGGTTCGGTTCAAAGGATGTGATCGCACTGCCGTTGATTTCCTTGTTCCAGTTGCTGATGTCAGCCTCTGGAGCGTAAGCACGGTGGCAAGTCGTACACTGAGCAATCACGTGATAGACCTTCTCGCCGCGAGCGATCGCCTGAGCTTTCTTTTCTGGGCCATAAGGATCAGCCGTGGCCTCAATCTTCGTGCCCAAAACCTTGTCCGCACCTTCCCAGGCTTCCGGAGCGAAAGTCTTGATGTACTGAGTAACCGCCATCAAGCGGCGATCAGAGATATCCCAAGGCAACATACCAGAGCCGTGGAGGCCCTTCTTAATGATGCGATAGAAGTCCTCGTCATGCGGAAGTTCGCCATACGGGACATTTCCGAACTTGTAGAGACCCTGCTTGAAGTTCCGCGGCGGGGGAAGCATGCCCTTGTGAGAGACGCCCTGACCGTCACCATCTACACCGTGGCACTGCACGCAGTACTCGAGGTAGGTCGCGTGACCCAGGTTTAGAGTCTCGGCATCAATCACCTGGCCACCAGCGAAGGTTTTGCTTTCTTTAAATTTGTGCTCCTGACAAGCGCCGAGGGCCAGGAGGGAGAGCAGCATTACGAGTTTCATATCTGTCCTTTCTCTTTTGCAGAGCGAGTCTTTAAATTATTTTCCGTGTCTCTTCTCGTCCTTCAAGTAGATGAATCCCTTGAGGATAAAGAAGGAAGCAATCAAGACGACGATCAGTGCCCAAGTAGGCATCACGAGCTGGTTTGCCTTCGGCATCTGGTTCGGGTGCGCGAAGATCGACGTTTCCGATTCGTAGGGTGTTTTGCCCTTGGCCAATTTTTTATCCATCTTGTGTCTCCGTCAATTAACGATAAAGGGATTCGAGAATAACAACGAATGCGTAGGCGAAAGCCGCGAGCGGAATCAGTGCAATAAACCGCATCCACTTGGTTTCTTCATTCAGGTGCATGTAGGACCAGCCGACCATGCCCGCCTTCGCAAGGGCCATCGCCGAGAGCGCGCTTGCCTTAGCGAACTGTGAAATCTTCAACTCGGGAACGAGGAGTTCGAGTACGGTCAAAACTGTCAGACCGATGAAGACTTTGAAGTATACCATCTTATGATTTTTATGACCTGCAACTGCACCCACATCCATCTCCTTGAATTAGGAATTCTTTTTTCTGTTAATTAATAGTCCGGTATCGATCATCAGCTGATTCACACCGTCTTTGTCGGCGGAATAGTAGCCGCGAATCCGCCCCTCTTGATCCACCAGCACGAGCTTATTCGAGTGTGCGACGTCCATGATGTTATCAGCGATCTCTTTCTCCCCGACCGGAACCTTGAAGCCTTCCACAAGAAGCGGCTTAATGACGGCAGGGTCTCCCGTGAGGAAGCGCCAAACCGAGGGGTTCGCCTTACGACGACGGGCCTCGGCGTAGAGCACACCGGGGTTATCTGTGGTTGGATCTACCGTGAAAGAGACAATGGCAGCACGATCGATCACACCACGCATCCGGTGCTGAACCATCTGCACTTCTTTCAGAAGCAGCGG
>JBKHVY010000040.1:7594-14649 GCA_046569805.1 Bacteriovoracia bacterium
AAGTGAACATGAAGTTCGCGATATAAACTTTGCCGTAGAGCTCTTTGCTTCCGAAGGCGCGGCCGTTTTCGTCAGTCAGGGTGTACTCAGGGAGAGCACTTAAAACCGGAAGTTCTGGCGGCAGTTCACGCTGCACGCTCTTCAGGGCCGGATAGGCAAAGAAGAAACCACAAACGACGAACCAAAAGTACTTGTTCACGACCATCCGCTCAATCCAGGTGGATTGACGAATCGGGCCCGAAATTTTTGAAGCCGTTTCCATATCTACCCTTTAGAAAACAAATAAGCCGAAATACATGACCAACCAGACCACACCCAGGAAGTGCCAAAACTTCTCCGTGTTTGCGACCAACGACGTGATGCCGGGACGTTCTGGCTTAAGCACAAATCGCAGGTAAACCAGGGCCCCGATACCACACACCATGTGGGCAGCATGGATCCAAGTAAAAGCGTACAAAATCGACGCAAAGATGCCTGAACTCACGTAGAGGCCCACGTTCTTAAGGTAAGCCCAGAGCGCACCCTGAACACCCATAAACGCCACACCCAGTGCGAGCGTGAGATTGAGGTGATTCGAAGCCGTTTTAAAGTCTTTCTTCGCGGTACTCAGGCGAACCTGATAGCAGAACCAAGAGCTCACAAGAATCATCAAGGTGCTGACGGAGGGTAAGACGAGCGAGACCTCACCGACTCCCAGCGGTGGCCACTGGCCAGCGCTGGTGCGGTAGATGGCATACCCCATAAAGAGAGTTGTGAACAACATCGCTCCAGAGATCAGAGTGATCGTCATCGCAAGGTTGTTCTGCAGCTCCGTCTTTTTCATCAGTCCTAGCCCTTCACCAGTTCTTCGGTCTGGTACTGGAAGTCGCGGCCATTCTTGAGGTTCGGGTTACCAAGCTCGTGAGGTCCACACTTCACGACAGGAATCTCGTCGTAGTTGTGGTGCACTGGCGGAGATGGAATCGTCCACTCAAGTGTTCCGACGTTCCATGGGTTCGCCACAGCTTTCGGACCTTTGAGGAGTGACCAGATGAAGTTGATCACGAAAATAATCTGGAATGCGCCCATGAGGATCGCCGAGATCGTGATCATAGTATTGATCGGAATCAAGCGCTGGAGCGACTCGTACACGAATGGGTTATAGATACGACGGTGCATACCACCGAGACCCACCATCAACATGCCGAAGAAAATTCCGTTCAACGGAATCATCGTGCCCCAGAAGTGAATCTTGGCCATACCTTCATGCATCATGCGACCGAACATCTTTGGGAACCAGAAGTAGATACCGGCGTAGCCACCCAAGAGAACCGAAGCGGCCATCGTGTAGTGGAAGTGACCCACAACGAAGTACGTGTCGTGGAGATAGAGATCCGTCGTCACTGTTCCAAGGTGAAGACCGGTGAGGCCTCCGAGGCCGAAGACGAAGACCACGCCCAAAGAGAAGAGCATCGGAGAATCGAAGCGGATTGAACCCTTCCAGATCGTACCGAGCCAGTTCGCGAAGAAGATCGCCGAGGGAATCGAGATGGTCATAGTGAGGGTCATGAACGACTGCGTGAGAAGCGGGCTCATCTGCGTCGTGAACATGTGGTGACCGTAAACGAGGGTCGAGAGAACGGTTACGGCCGTCATCGCGAGGGCCGTGGCCTTGGCACCGAATGCTGGTTTGCGAGAGAAGAACGAAAGGAGGTCAGACACGATACCCCAGGCAGGGAGAATCAGGATGTACACTTCCGGGTGCCCGAAGATCCAGAACACGTGCTGGAAGAGAACCGGGTCGCCGGAGCCCGACGTGGCCGAGGCCCCCGCGAGGAAGAACGTCGTGCCCATGACACGGTCAAGGAGCAGGAGCATAACGCCCGCGCCGAGGACCGGAACAAAGATCGCGTTCAGGATCGCCGTGAGCCAGAGGCCCCAGATCGTGAGCGGCATATCGAAGTAGCCCATGCCCGGAGCGCGCAACGTGATGACCGTCGTGACGTAGTTCACGGCACCCATCGTTGACGAAACACCGAGGACGAAGATCGCCAAACACCAGAGCGTCTGACCGAGGCCTGGACTGCCGATCATGGTCGAGAGCGTCGGATAGGACGTCCAGCCTCCGGCCGCCGCCCCCAGTGGGACGACGAGCGAGATGAGGACGATCAGACCCGAGAGCGCCGCGAACCAGAACGAGAGCATGTTCAGGAGCGGGAACGCCATGTCGCGCGCGCCGATCATGAGTGGGATACAGTAGTTACCAAACGCTCCGATGAGGATCGGCGTGATGGCGTAGAAGATCATGATCGTCCCGTGCATCGTGAAGAGCATGGCGTAGGTATCCGGAGGAACGACACCGGCCGAGTCCGGGAAGAGCAGGTTGCCCAAAACGGGGAACGGAACGCCCGGATACGCCAGAGTCCAGCGAATCAAGAGCGCCATGATACCGCCGATACCGAGGAAGAAGATTCCGTACCACAGGAACTGCTTCGCGATCACTTTGTGATCGTAGGAGATGATGTACTTTGACCAGAAGGTGGTTGGTTCTGGGTGAATCTCGTTAAATCCGCCGCTCATATTAGTTCTCCCACTTCCATCCCCACGCCAAGTTCTTGTCGTCAGGATTGTTCGTTGTCATTGCAATTTTTTCTGAAGAGTTCATCCAGTTCGCGAAGTTCTCTTCAGTGTGAACGAAGAGACGCGCCTTCATTAAGTAGTGGTGCGTGCCGCACATTTCAGCACAGGCGATATCGTACTCGCCCGGAATGTTGGCATCCCACCAGACGCGCGTGATCCGGCCTGGGATCGTGTCTACTTTCAGTCGCACACTGGGCACGAAGAATGAGTGAATCACGTCTTTCGATGTAAGGTGAAAGAGAATTTTTGTGTTGGTTGGTACGTGGAGTTCGTTGTTACGAACAACGTCGTCGGCCGTGTTGAACTCGCCATCTGGCCCCGCATAACGGAAAGACCACATCCACTGCTGAGCGAGGACCTGAACCTTGAGAACTTTCTCCGTCTTCGGATCAGGCCACTTCCAGAAAACATTCCGGAGGTCATTGTTGGCGATGCGGGTGATGTTCAAGTCGACGGCCAAGAAAACTGAGGCGCCGATGAGGGCAGTGACCAAGAGGTGTTTCTTCTTGTTTCCGTACGTGTAGTAGGGCGTCTTATTTCTCTTCGCGGAGTACAGATAAGAGAAACCAAACAAACCGATACACACGAGGACGAAGAAGAAAACTCCCATCCAAGAGGTGTAAGCGAAGAGGCTATCGATCAGATGCCCGTTCGTTGAGATATCCATGGGGGGCTTCGAGAGATCCCACCAACTTGTCGATACAGCTACATTCAAAAGACCCATTATGCATTCCTTGAAGTAAGTTCTATTACATCCATGACTTATTTAAATATTAACATTCCGACGAAAATGACTGGTAGATACACAAGTGATCCGTAGAAGTAGCCGCGGGACCACTTCATGAGTTCCGGAGACTCTGCTCCGAAGCGGTACCCTTTCACTGCGAAAACTGTGTACGCTAATCCCAAGAGCGTACTCACGAGGAGGTACCAGGCATTCGCGTAACCGAGGAAATACGGAATCAAAGAGACGGCCCAGAGAGCGACGGTCCAGAGTACGATTCGATGCTGAGTTCCGCGCATGCCGATGAGCACAGGGAAGATCTTGATGCCGGCATTTTTGTAGTCTTCCATGTGATACATGGAGATCGAAAGGAAGTGCGGCAGTTGCCAAATAAAGAGAATGGCAAAAAGCGCCCACCCCATGACCGACATCTCCCCGCTCGAAGCCGTCCAGCCCATCAGTGGCGGGATAGCACCTGGAATGGCCCCAGCAAATAGGGCCCAAGAGGTTTTGCGCTTCATGGGCGTGTAGAGGAAGATGTAAACGGCAGCGGCGACAAAGCCCAGCGTAGCGGTAAGTGGGTTGACCACAAGCCACAAAGCAACTAAGCACATCGTGATGAGGCTCAGGCCGAAAGTCAGAGCAATTTCGCCGGAGAGGCGCCCCGATGGAAGCGGACGATCTTTCGTGCGATCCATCAGCTTATCGATGTCTTTTTCCATGTAGCAGTTGATGACACAGGCCCCACCCACAAGACCTGAAGTGGCGAGGATCGCGACAGCGATCTGCCACCAGGTCAGAGTTCCTGGTGCGAGAAAGATGCCTAGTGCGCTGGTGAAAATCACCAACGACGAGAGCCGAGGCTTCGTTAAAGAAAACAAATCTCCCAGCACGCTGAGCTTAGACTCAGGCATAGGCAGCAACGTGGCGGTACGTGTCGTCATCATGAAAGGAGCTCTTTGATAAGTTTAGTCGAGCTTACAACAAAGCGTCAGATTTTCAAACCTTAAAGCATTATAATGATGCTGGACTCAAGAGAAATTTCTGTCTCAGTTTTTTCCATGTCACGTTGCTTCAAAATGATTTGTACGTATTTTTTTTAGACACGATTCATTATAGTTTGAGGCATGACTATCACTGATCTCCCGGCTCTCAACGCAACACTCAACGGTATCGCTACCCTACTACTTGCTGCGGGATATATAGCCATTCGTAGGGGCAACAAAGAGCTACATAAGAAACTCATGATCTCTGCCCTCGGAGTTTCGGCCCTGTTTTTAATTTCCTACCTCATCTACCATTATCACGCAGGGTCCAAGCTTTTCCCCGAGCTGGGCTGGATCAAAACAATTTATTTGTTCATCCTCATTCCCCACATCATCCTGGCCGCCGTGATGGTTCCGATGATTCTGAAAACATTCTGGCATGCATTTCGCCAGGAGTGGGAGTCACATAAGAAGATCGCACGCTGGACCTTTCCGATTTGGATGTACGTATCCATCACGGGAGTCCTCATTTATCTAATGTTGTATCAGTGGTTCGTGCCGTCGAGCGTCTAACCAATTCCCTATTCCATTTGTAATGAATAGGCCCTATTATGGGATCAAAAGGAATCAACACATATGTCACACGCCGCCGCTGACCATCACCATCACGTAGAACGTCAAGACCCGCAGTTTGGCAAAGCTTCGATCGGTAAGCTCGCCATGTGGATTTTCCTTGTGACCGACGCCATGTCGTTCTCTGGCTTCTTGATCGCTTACGCGGTTCTCAGAACCACCACCAATTGGCCTAACCCAGCGGACTACCTCGGCATCAATCTCTCAGGTTTCGCGACCTTCATCCTCGTGTGTAGCTCGGTTTCGATGGTTCTCTCTATCGATGCTTGTAAGCACAAAGACCGCAAAGGTATGCTCAACTGGTTGATGGCGACCATTATCGGTGGTGTAATCTTCCTTGGCATTCAGGTTTACGAATACCAACACCTCATTCACCAGGGTATGACTCTGGCGAAGTTTGCTCACGGCAACGACCTCTTTGCCTCCACCTTCTATATTGTGACCGGCTTCCACGGCTTGCACGTGTTGACGGGTGTGATCTATTTGATTTGCGAGTACCGCATGGCCGCCGCAGGTCGCTACGATAACGGAAACTACGACCGCCTCGAAATCCTCGGTCTCTTTTGGCACTTCGTTGACCTGGTCTGGATCCTGGTCTTTACCTTCATTTACCTTCTATGAACAAATTAGTGTGGGCCCTGGTATTCAGCTTAATTTCTCTTAATACCTGGGCCTGCCCTAACTGCTACTCCTACGACCCGAATAAGCCACCGTATACATTGATAATTGTGGGGATCTTCATTTTGATCACCTACATCCCCTTTTATCTGCTGTTTCGGGCCATGAAGAAGTACGATCCCGCCCAGCAGTCAGATCTAGACAAAACCCCATAATTTCTCGCTAGGTCATTTTTTGATTGGTCCTCTCTGTCTAGGCCGTATAATGGCTTGATGAGATCCCTCCGTGAAGAATTGATCGCGCAAGTGCGCCAGCAAGCCGAACTCCACCTGAAATTCAACCTGCAAGACTGCCGCTCTCGTCGCAACGAGCGCAACAAGTGGCTGTTCAAAATGGGCATGCAACAGGGCATCGTCTCGGGCCTCGACTTCGCCCTCACGAACATCCGCCGCATCGACAAAGACACCCGGCCGATGGGCCAGATCCTGCTCGAGCACCAGCAGACGGTGATTCAGACCTGCCTCATCATGCCCCACAAGGCCGTCCAGCAATGGGGACTCACAGAACTCGAAGATAAGCTCGACATCGAAAAAGAAGACGTCATCTGTGGTGTCCAGCATGGCCTCCATACTGTCGCCCACACTCTCCCTCGACTGCTTAAAACCAAGCGAAGCCTGCTGCGGAACACCCGCCGCTAGACTCTCCGGGCCATTTCATGGCATAAGCGCTCTAAACCTTTAGCAGGATGACGAGCGATGACAAAGACCATGATCCTTGGAAAAGACGCGGCCCTCGAGGACTCTATCGAGCGCATGAAGGCCTACCTCGCCGACATCGGCTTCGTGGTGGAAGAGGCCTCATGGCTCAACCCCGTGCCCCACGTCTGGTCGCTCCACCTGCGCGACACCTATTGCCCCATGCTCTTCACTAACGGTAAGGGGGCCACGAAGCTCGCCTGCCTCGCCAGTGCGCTAGGAGAATTCCTCGAGCGCTTGAACTGTAACTACTTCTTCGCCGACTTCTATCTCGGCGATAAGATCGCCCAAGGCCCCTTCGTGCACTACCCCCAGGAGAAGTGGTTCAAACTTGAAGGCGACGCCTGGCCTCAAGGGCTCTTCGATAAAGAACTCAAAAAACTCTATGACCCGACCGGAGAACTCAAGGCCTCGATGCTCATCGACACCCAGTCCGGAAACGCCGAGCGCGGCGTGTGCGCCCTCCCCTTCGTGCGTCAGCGCGACGGAAAAACCATCTATATTCCCATGAACATCGTCGGGAACCTCTACGTCTCCAACGGCATGTCGGCCGGTAACACGCCGATGGAAGCGCGCGTGCAGTCGCTCTCGGAGATCTTCGAGCGCGCGATCAAGAACAAGATCATCGCCGAGGGGATCTCGCTTCCGGACGTGCCGGCTTCGGTCATCGCGAACTATCCGCGCATTCAAGAGGCGATAAAGAAGCTCGAAGACCACGGC
>JBKHVY010000041.1:0-14029 GCA_046569805.1 Bacteriovoracia bacterium
AGGCGTGTGCCCAAGATTTAAGCACCGGGGCCGTCAAAAAAATTTCATATAAAGTGCGTCTTAAGATTGGCGGCCTAGGGACAACAAATGCTTCTTATTGTAAGTTACGCTCATGCTTACTCCCCAGCTCACCTCGCCCGATGGCACGGCGAAGTTTCTTCACGCACTCGCCGATGGCCTTAGTGTCGAATCGGTTCTCGTGCCCTTCGCCAAGCGCGATGCCGTGTGCCTCTCGTCGCAAGTCGGCTGTGCTATGGGCTGCAAGTTTTGTCACACAGGCCTCATGGGCCTCAAGCGCCACTTATCAGCGCAAGAGATCATCGATCAATATCTTAAAGTAAAAAATTGGCGGCAGAGTCTTGAGGCCGATCGCCTCGCACCCAACATCGTCTTCATGGGCCAAGGCGAACCGCTGCATAACTTCGAGGCCGTGAAAGCAGCGATCGAGTGGCTCACACATCCAAAAGGCGCGGGGCTCGGGCCCCGGCAGATCACCGTATCGACTGCGGGCTACGTTCCGGGCATCGAGCGCTTCAACGAGTTCGGGGGTGTGAACTTCGCGCTCTCGCTTCACTCGCCCTTTGATGAGGAGCGCTCGCGTTTGATTCCCCTGAACCTGCGCTGGTCGCTCGACGCTGTCTTTGCAGCGATAGACACCATCTCGCTGCGCACGCGCCAATTCATTAACTGCGAGTACCTTTTGATGAAGGGCCTCAACATGAGCGAGGACCATGCCGCTGCCCTCGCGCAGCGGATCGGTAACCGCTCAGCGATAATAAACCTCATTCCCTTTAATCCCTTCCCGGGCGCCCCCTGGCAGCGTCCAAGCGATGAGGAGATCGAGGGCTTTAAGGCACAGCTCGTGCGCCACAAACTGCGCGTGTTCCTGCGCACCACCAAGGGCGACGAGATCATGGCGGCCTGTGGCCAGCTCAACACCAGCGAGGTGCTCATATGAAAGATCGCTTTCACGGCATCGGCCGCAGCTACGGCATGGCCGCGCTTCCGGTCCTGGCCCAGTCGCGGGTGATGGTGATTGGGATCGGCGGCGTCGGATCTTGGGCCGCGGAAGCTCTCGCTCGGACTGGAATCGGTCATATGCTGCTGGTGGACCTCGATGACATCTGTGTCTCGAACATCAATCGACAGAGTCATGCCCTAAATAGCACCGTGGGCCAGCTCAAAGTCGAAGCCACGGCCAAGCGTCTTCAAGACATCAACCCCGAGCTCGTCGTCGACGTCGAGCCATCGTTTCTTTCGAAGAAAAACTTCGAGCGCCTTCTCGCATGGAACCCCGACGTCATCGTCGACTGCACCGATGATGTGGAAAACAAAGTGCTGATGGCCGTCACTTGTCGGGCGCAAGGCCGGCTCCTCGTCACCGTCGGAGCTTCGGGAGGCCGTCGCGATCCTGGAAAAATCACCGCGAGTGATCTCTCCACCACGCGCAACGATCGTCTGCTCTACCGCATCCGAAAGATTCTGCGCCAGGACTTCGAGTTCCCTGGGGAAAACCAGGGCGACTTCGGGATCCCTTGTGTTTATTCTAACGAGCGACCGGTCTATCCGACAGCGGATGGCTGCCTCTCGCATGAACCCCAGACTCCGGGCCAGGGCATGGACTGTGCCAGTGGCTACGGGTCCGTGACATTCGTCACCGGGACCTTCGGCTTTCACGTTGCGGCCCTGGCAGTAAAACTTCTCCTAAAAGCTAAAAACATTCCCTGGGTCTAAAGGAAAAACATGAACCTCTTCTCGTCACCGAATCTCCACATCACTTTCGTCGTCGCGGCCTTGCTGGCGCTGGTCTACATCACTCTGTCCATCAACGTGATCCTCGAGCGCTTCCGCGCCAAGGCATCCTTCGGAGTTGGTACAGATCCACAGCACCCGTTGGCCGTCGCTGCGCGGATGCATGGCAACTTCGCAGAATATGCTCCGCTGTTTCTCATTCTTCTCCTGCTTGCGGAAACCCATGAGTTGCCGGTACTTGCCCTAAAAATTACCGGCGCCCTGTTTGTCGTTGGCCGTGTCTCGCACGCCATTGGCATGCGCCTTCCGGCACCGAACGCGTTTCGTGGGGCCGGCATGATGTGCACCTTCTTCCCGATCCTGATCCTCGCCGTGTGGGGCCTCGTCCACGTGCTCGTATGAAGATCTTCACGGAGGTCTCGCAGTTCCTCAAAGACGTCAGCACTGACGAGCGCATCCCCGAGCGGGACAAGAAGATCATCGTCGCCTGCATCGTTCTGATCGTGTCACCTTTCGATATCATTCCCGACTGGATTCCCGTGCTGGGGCAACTCGATGACCTCATGATCCTCGCGCTTGTTTTAGATTATTTTTTCACGGTGCTTGATGGGAACATTCTGCTCTCACACTGGCGCTGGGGGATGAAGTCCTTCGTCTGGCTGCGCCGGTTTGCGAAGAGCATCAGCTGGATGGCCCCCCGCTTTCTCAAGCGGCGCATTTGGCAGTACGTGGGTGCTCCCTACTAGAGGAAGAAGTTCGAGATCTGCCGCTTCTGAGACATAAAATCGTCAACGTAGAGGTCATGGAACTTTTTGAACTCCCTAAGCCTTGACCCCAGAAGCTCCTGAACCGCCAGCGCATACTCGGCTTCGATCGTCGTGAGGCCACGGTTGATCTTCGACTCCATCTCCGTCCACTCTTCCTGGTCTTTCAACCAATCTGCTTTTTGGATCAGCTCACTGTCATCGAGGTCGGGGAAGAACTCTTGGCGGCACTTCACGCGCCAGAGCTTTATCTTGAGACGCTTCGAGACCCACAGATCGGCGTACCGCTGAAAGCGATCCTCGCCCGGGTACACGCGCTCGAACCAATCACGAGCGTAGTCGAGCCATTCCCGGTGGAGCGCAACCCAGTCGTTGGCCTTGTCATGGGCCGCGCCCATGTCAAGAAAGTAGGCGTCGAGCTTCTCGCTCACCTCAAGGTCAAGTCCCGGTGCTGGAGCGGACCGCATCGTCTGCGCTTGCCCAGTGGACACCGTGTCCGTGAGAAGCAGCTGGTCCGCTGGTCGACGGAACAATTCAGGCCCTCGGGCGACGCTGACAGCGACCACTCCGAAAGCGATTGTTGTGAGCCAGAAGCGAAAACCGAGTTTCTTCCACATGAGAAAATTGTGAGGGCCTAGAGTTTGATTGGCAAGTTTTTGTGAATGGTACTGGTGCGTTCTTGTCGGTCTTGCTAGACTGCCGTCATGTGGCTCGACCTTAAACCGCTCAGGACTTACCCCGAATTTCGGAAGATCTTCTTCAGCCGCTTAGTATCTTTCTTCGGCAGCCAGATCACCTACGTCGCGCTCCCGTGGCAACTCTACCAGCTGACACAATCGACGTTCCAAGTTGGCCTCCTTGGTCTGGCGCAACTTGTGCCTCTCTTTGCCGTTGGGCTTATGGGTGGGGCGATCGCCGATCGCTTCGAGCGCCGCTGGATCTGCGTCTTCGCCGAATTTTTTCTCGTCCTCTGCAACCTGGCCCTAGTCTTTCTCACCGTCACAGACGCAGTCACACCGACAGGTATCTACGTCATCGGTGCTCTTTCAGCAGGGCTCAACTCGCTTCACCGGCCGGCCTTCAGCGCTCTGGTGCCACAGCTCGTGAAGCGGGAAGATCTAGCGCGCGTGAGTGCGCTGAACTCCTTCCCCACGACCTTCGGCATGATCGCGGGCCCTGCCGTCGGAGGACTGCTGCTCGCCACCGTTGGAATCAAGTGGACCTACATCATCGATGGCCTCACCTACCTCTTTGCGATGTGTATGATGATGAGCCTTCCAAAGATCGACGTCCCCGGCAAGGCGACGGCGAGGGTCGACCTCTCAGCGATTACCGAAGGCCTGCGCTACGCTTTCTCGCGGAAGGACCTCTTAGGCACCTACCTGGTGGACATGTTTGCGATGGCATTTGCGTTCCCCAACCCGCTCTTTCCGCTCCTGGCGGCGAAGGTCGCCGGCGAGGACAAGATCGGTTGGTACTACTCGTCCATCGCCATCGGTGCCATGCTCGCGACTCTCACCAGTGGCTGGACCATCCAGCGCGTTCGCCACGGTAAGATTATCACGCTCGCAGCGGCCGGCTGGGGCGTGGGAATCTTCTTCTTCGGCCTCACTCACCAGAGCTTTCTCGTCTCACTGTGCTTTCTGGTCTTCGCGGGTTGGAGTGACATGATTAGTGGAATTTTCCGCGGTACTGTGTGGAACCAAACCATCCCGGCCGATCGCCGCGGAAGGCTCGCCAGCGTCGAGATGCTGAGCTACGCTTCGGGGCCTCTCGTCGGTAACTCCATCATGGGCTTTATGGCCGACGCCTGGGGCGCCTCCCAAGCACTCATGCTCGGGGGACTTCTTGCTCTTACCTCTTGCCTCATCTTGGGGCTTGGACTTACACCTTTCTGGAAGTACGAGGCCCCGCGTGGAACAGTGGTTTAAGCAAACGATTCTAGGCCTCAAACTTTGTCCCTTCGCCCAGAGGCCCTTCGAAGAGGGACGCCTGCGCCTCATCGATTCACCGGTGCAGAATCATTTCGAAGCCCAGCAGTGCTTCATCGATGAGCTAGATCTCTTGCAGGAAGAAGGCCCACAGAAGCTCACCACAACCCTTATCGGTTTCCCTGACTGGGAAGTCGATTTTCCGGACTTCCTCGACTTCTGTCAGAGCATGGAAGAGCTCCTCGAAGAGATCGAGGGGGATGAAATATTTCAGCTCGTGACGTTCCATCCAAAGTTTCAACTGCAAGGCTTCGCTCCAGAGAGCCTCGCGAACTACCCTAACAGCTCTCCCTATCCTGTGCTCCACATCCTCCGCCGCGCGGACGTCACGGCGGTTCAGCGCCCAGGGCTTGGTGTGGAAATCAGCGAAGCCAACGAAGCGCGGCTGCGCTCTCTGAGTGCCGAAGACCTCGGGCGCCACTACCCCTGGAAGACTTAGAGTTCGTCGTACTTCCGTGCGTGGCCGCGCGCTTTGTCCACGGGGTACTTCTCGGCGTTGTGCTCGAGCTTGACCTCGATCGCCGTCTGGAGATCGATCTCCAGGAGGTCACACAGGCGCAAAAGATACACCGCGACGTCGGCGACTTCGTGCCTGACCGCAAGGGCCTTCTCGCTCTGCATGACTCGCGCGGACTGTTCCTCAGTGAGCCACTGGAAGATCTCTTGCAGTTCCGCGGCTTCGACCGTGAGGGCCATCGCTATATTCTTAGGGGTATGAAAACGCTCCCACTCACGCTCTGAGGCAAACTGACGAATTTTGTCTTGAATCTGGCGCGTGTCGAGCATGAAATTCCCTTTTTTTCTTTAGTTTACCCAAATCTGATCAGTGTTAAAATCCGTGTATGCATGAAAACGACGTGATTCTCTTCTTCGACGGAGTCTGTGGCCTGTGTAACGGGCTCGTCGACTGGATGCTGCCGCGGGATTCTCGTCAGCGGATCAAGTACGCGACCCTCCAAGGGCAAACTGCGAAAGCGCTTCTTCCTGAGGCCTTGACCCAAGACCTCGATACTGTCGTCGTCTGGGCACGCGGACGAGTCCTCACCAGATCGAAGGCGATCATCTACTGCCTTGGTGAACTGGGCGGAGTCTGGTCACTCATGAAAATCTTCTACCTCATCCCGTCAGGCCTGCGCGATGTCATCTACAAATTTATTGCTAAGAATCGCTATCGCTTCTTCGGACAACGACTCACCTGTCGCATGCCGCTTCCCGGTGAACGGCTGCGCTTCCTCGACTAAGGTACAATTCGCATGAAAATTTTCTTCGCTCTCCTTTTGATTTCTTTCGGCCTCCAAGCAAAAACCGTAGAAGTGAGTGTCAAACTTTCTCCGGCCGGATCATTTAAGGCCGAGTCCACTAAGGTCCGTGGCGCGGTTACAAAATCCGGCAACACCCTCTCCGCCGGTGAGCTCACCGTTCAGGTTGGTTCTCTCAAAACGGGCCTTGATTTGCGGGACAAACACTTTCATGAGCGTCTGGGTGGAAGCGAGGCCAAGATCGTCGTGAAGAATGCCAAAGGCTCAGGCGGAAGAGGCCAGGGGACAATCACCGTCAATCAGATCACAAAACCCCTCACCTTCGCCTACACTGAAGCCGCTGGGAGCGTCAGTGCTGTCTTTACTTTGAGCGCCGCAGACTTTGGCATCAAGAACGTCAGCTACCTCGGCGTCGGCGTCGAAGACAAGCTCAGCATCAAGGCCCAGATCCCTATCCGCTAGAGCGAGTACAGTACACCCAGGCCCCACAGCATCGACCCATCGAGCATCGCGGCCGTGGTCGTGAAGTGTGCCTTCCCGGTCATGCGCCAGCGACCATCGACGGACACGCCGAACGGAAGCGCACGCCGCGACTCGACTGAGCCGCCGGCCGGATCGGTGTAGTCCACACTTCTGAGCAGAAGCGGAACACCTACACCGAGCGCGGCTTCTCCTTCTGAGAGAAGCTTCCAGTACGTGGGCTTAAGGTAGATGCCCGTGCTCGAGACGTCCTGTTGGAAGTAGCGAGTCGGAACCTTCGCCCCCACATTGCCCGTACTGATGAAGGCACACGCATCGAGGGCCCACTCACTGAACTGATTTCCGTAAGCGACTTCGCCTCCCAGGCAGTAGCCTCGTTGCGGAGAGTAGATGTCTTCCTCGCCGGCGGAGTCTTTGAGTGTCGCGAGCTCCTGGTAGCTCAGGTACTGCGCAGAGAGGCGCCATTGGAGCTTCTTCTGGAGCTTCGTGCGGCGGAGACGAATCGCCTCCAAGCGCTCGATGTGGGATTCGACCTTATCAATGTTGTGCTCGTAGGCTTCGGCAGCACGCAGGTACGACAGTGCCTTACGGTAGTTCTGCAGATCCGCTGCGGCTTCCTCTCCAGAGTGGTACTTCGAATAGAGCCGAGCGTGTAAGGTGCCGAGGTAGTAATAAGTCTTGAGCAAGCGCTCGCTGACTTTCGGCATCGGTCCCGCTTTTGTGCGCATCCACTTCGCGAGCGCCCGCTGTTCGCGCGCCATCTTCTGGGAAGCGAGGGCCTCAAGCTGCGTGATCTTGCGCTCGAGCCCAACCTGACTGTTGGTCTGCGCCTGCGCTGCGATGGGAGCAAGGAAGATCATGATCAACAACAGTCTTAGAGCCATAGGTGCCCCTGGGCCAAGACCTGCCATGAGTCCTCTGGCGCCTGCGATTCACTAAAAATGCGACGGTTCAGGACGTCCACTCGGACTTCCACCTTCTGACGCGGGAACCACTGGATCCCGGGGCCGACACCGAAGGTCTCATCCTGGGCGGAGGTGTCACGCTGAAAGTAGTCGAAGGTCCCCGTGATAAACAGACCTCTGAGCCACAGAAGGTGCGTCTGAAGTAAACCGTAGCGAGAGGTGAGTTCGTTCCCCACGGAGGGCCTGCGGCGTACCTCACCGACTTCCGCCATGATCGAATGACCCTTCCCGAACCCCACGCGATCATGCAACGCCATCGCGGCCGTCGTCCCTGCGTCGTTTTCTGACACAAGATACGAAGCTCCTAAGCGCTGGCGTTCGGTCACACCCCACTCGAGCATGCCACTCATGCCTTTGTCCCGAAGCACCTCATCCGTCTCGTTCAGGTCTCCCACAAAATAATGGGCCGCGCCCTCGAGCTTCTCACCCACCGCGTGCACCATGACACCATGAACCTGGTTGAACTGCGCCACTCCCGGCGAGCGGCGCGAGGAGAGGTTATGATCCGGGATGCGCAGGCCGAAGACCTTGTCCATCTTACCTACGTAGACGCCCACGGCTTGCGTCGGGCGCCACCCTACGTAGTGCTCGCGTGAGTACGACTTCGACTCTAGGAGATTCTGCGCCTGTGCGGGATCCACTGGCCTTGTGCCAATCGTGAAGCTCGCGATGTATTGATCTCGCGCGCCACCCTTGACCACGAGATTGGCGTCAAGCTGCATGTTGATCCAGCTCTTCTCCGAGCGACCAGAGAAAGCCCCGCGATCAAGACCCAAACCGCGGTAACCGATGAAGGGCCTGAGCCAAGTATTCTTCTGCGGATCGATCCCTGGAAACGACGAGCGCGCGACGAGGTCCTCTTCGCTCACACTGTCGGCGTCACCCAGGCGGCCTGCGACTCCGGTCGCAGCAACACCACGACCGTAGTCGTTGATCGCTCCACTCCCCATGGGATTAAAGTGACAGGTCAAGCACGAGGTGTACTGCATGCCGATGAACTGCGGATAGGCCCAAACGGGAAGAGTCAGAAGAACCCACACGCACAAAGTTTTTCCAATCAGCTGCGCGATTTCTTCCAGCCGCTTGAGCATGTCGCCCTCACGCAGCTTAAACTCCTGCTGCTTTCCGGCGACGATCTCCTCCACGTGACGCTCGAAGGCACGCACGGGACCCAGCATCCGATGCGAGAGCCACAGGCCGATGATGAAACTCACACCCGCCAGCAGCAGCGTAAGGCAAGCGAGCACCAGGATGTACTGTGTCCCGAAGATCTGCCCGAGTTCCCCCGGAAACGGCAGGAGGATCTGCCGAATGAAAGCGAAGCTAAAGATCCCCACCATGCCACAGGTGCCGACGGTGATGCCGCTAAACTTTAAGCTAAACCACAGCTGCTCGCGGGGACTATGCCAGATACTCCGGCGCTGGTCGCCCGGATACCACAGCTCGGTATCCCGACGGAACACCCACCAGAGAACCGTTGTGATGCCGATCCAGAGGAAGGTATCGGCGAGGTTAAAAGCGATGAACTTCCCGCCCCCCCAAGGAAGCGTAATCCAATCCAGTGTCCAGCCGCGAATCGCCTTATCCAAGACGTTACCAAAAATTCCAGACGCCAGAAACGACAAGCCGAGCTTCAAGCCCAGGAGCCGCGGATGCAGAAAGAGCATCAGGCACACGTAGATGAGAAATAGAAAGGCACTTAACGCTCCCAAGGCGGTGACCAGGAGAAAACCTGGTAAGTCATCCAAGAACCCGAATAAAACGCCAGAGTTACTCCAGAAGAGTCCGCCTTTGAACGCCAGGTGCTTCGAGAGCAAATCAAGACCGACCAGGCCGATCAACAGCAGAGGAGGATAAAGCGATCGTTTCGTCATTCATTAAGCATAGAAGTTCCGCCGGCAGAGCGTAAAGCGGACTAAGCCCGACCGAAACACTTTGTTCTTAGTTTCTTAATAAAACTCTCCGATAGCGAAGCTGAGGAGAAACTGAAATGAAAGCAATCACATGGTTGGTGCTTGTTGTGGGCCTATCAGCACACGCAGGTCAAATAGAGCGACGCAAGGCCTGGGTCCTGCATAACAGGGTTACCGGAGTCCCACCGGCCGCCGACGTTCTGACACAAATGGAAGCCGATCTCATGGCGAACAATCCTGAAGCAGCCATCGCGCGCGCCATGGGACATCCGCACTTCTATAACCTCGTCCTCAAGAACTGGTTCAAGCCTTGGAGCAATCAGGCCCAGAGCATGTCCACACCGCTCAATGACTTCGTCGCGACCGCCGTGGGCCTTATCCGCGACGACGAACCCTTCGACCAGATCCTCTACGCCGACGTACTCTATCAGGCACCTCCTGAAGCTCTGACCGCGGCTGGCGTCACCAACGTCGCTGCCTGGGCGCGAAACAGTAACGATCATTATCGTGACCTCGAAAACCGCAGCATGAACTGGGTCGCGCCGCTGCGTCGTGCTTCGCAGTCACAGCTCACCACCGTCGCCGACACGGCCGGCGCCATCACCACGCGTGCCTTCGGCGAGGCCTTCTTCCAGGCCGGCACCAACCGTCGCATGACTCGCTTCTTATTCATGAACTTCCTGTGTCACGACTTCGAACAGCTCCATGACGTGACGATTCCCGACTTCCGCGTACGCCGCGACGTTGAACGAAATCCTGGCGACGATTCGCGCACGTATAAGAATAAGTGCGTTGGCTGTCACGCGGGACAAGACGCACTCGGTGGGGCCTGGGCCTACTTCGACTACACCAACGGTCAGACTCAGTACACCGCCAACTCCGTTCGAGCGAAGATGAATCAGAACGGCCAGTTCTACCCCCAGGGCTTCGTGACCACCAACGACTCGTGGATGAATCTCTGGGTAACGGGCCTTAACTCTCGGCTCGGCTGGGATCCGAACACTCCCACACGTGGCAACGGCGCCAGAAGCCTAGGCCGCATGCTCGCCAAGAGCCGCGCCTTCGGTGAGTGCATGGTCAGTCGCTCCTGGGAGTTGATGTGTAATCGAAAGTTCAAGTCCGACGAACAGGCGCTTAAGAAAGAGCTGACGGACGACTTCATGGGCCCTCAGAACTACAACATGCGCGCGCTCTTCTCCTCCACTCTTAACAAGTGTGTGATCGATGAAAACTAATCTCCACAAAGAACTCACACGCTGGGGCCTGATTGTCCTTCTTGCGAGCATTGCCGTGGCCTTCACCCAGTGCATGCCGCAGCAGACGAAGTCACCCATCGCCGAAGACGAGTACCACTCGGACCTCCAGGAAGAGCTTCCCTCCGAGCCGCTCACGATCGAAGAGGCGCGGCCCGACATCATCGAAGAAGCACCAGACGTGAGCGTGAAAGACTACGAGCGCGTGCTCCACACCATGAGCGCCCTCACCGGTGTGCCGGTGGCAGGAACCGTTCTCAATGAATACAACTCGCGCCTCAGGGCCCAGCTCCCAGCGAACTCGCGGCTCGAGACGCTCTCGGAGACGAACATCCTCGGGATGACGAAGCTCGCCAGTGAGTTCTGCCAGGAGCTCATCGAAAACGGGACCCGCCGCGCGGCCGTGTGGCCCGCCGCGGACTTCAACTTTGGCCTAAATAGCAGCGTCTTCTGGGCCCGGGACTCGGCCACGCGAAGGAACTTCATCACTCGCCTACTGAACCAGTTTTGGGGCCAGGGGGTACTCACCGAGATCGAGTACACAGAGGGACGACAAGTCATCGACACGCTCGTGAGCGAAATGCTCGAGAGCCCCGTCGACCCCGTCCTCCCAAACAACTCCACGACAACACGAAACATCGCCAAGGCCGCGTGCACCGTCGCTCTCTCGAGCATGCACGTGTACCTCCAGTGAGGTCCTATGAAAGATGAAAAGAAAAAACCACTCATCAGTGATCGCGACCACGTCTTAAAGTCGCGCCGAGACTTTTTAGCGCAAGGGTTGTTTGCCTCGGCGGCCTCCCTCGTGCTCCCCTTTAGCGCTCGCGCGGCGGAAACCTGTGACGTCTCCGGTGTCAGTGCGCTGGAGAACCCGATGATCCCCGTCATCGTGGTCGACCTTGCGGGCGGTGGGAATCTTGCTGGTGCCAATATTATGGTGGGCGGCGCCAATGGACAGATGGACTTCTTACCCGATTATCGCTCGCTGGGCCTGAGTGCCAACGAACACCCGTCGCTCGCGGGCCAGGTGGAAGATCTTACGGGAAACCGCACGAGTCCCCAGGGCCTCATCTTTCACTCACGCTCGAGCATGCTCGAGGGCCTGAAGCTCGGCGCAAGCCTCGCCACGCGCCAGAAGACCGAAGGCGTGATCCTGTGCGCTTCCTCGGACGATGACACTGGCAACAACCCGCACAACCCCATGTACTGGTTCCACCAGGCCGGTGCTCGCGGCGCGATCACACAACTCGTGGGCTCGCAAGGTGGCACCTCCGGAGGGAACTCTCAGGCCCCGGCCATGTCCATCGACATGTCCGTCGCTCCTCTGACGATAAACCGACCGGCGGATGTTTTGAACCTCGTGGGCATGGGGGCGCGCACTCGCGCCTTTGCGCAGAACCGCGAATCCTTTCTCCTGCGTGCGCTGGATGCGTTGTCCGAGTCACGTGTAAAAGCGATCTCACGCCGGCAGATGCCGGACGTCGTGAAGGAGCTCATGCTGTGTAAGATGACGAAGACCCAGGCGCTCCTCCAGAACTTCACCGAGGAGAGCCTCAACGTCACCAACGACCAGGCGATCATTCGTGCCTTCGCGAGCCAAACTGTAACTCCGACTACCACGCGCCTCAGCAACGACGTGCGCGACCGCGTCTCGTCAGTGGCGAAGATGGTCCTCGACGGCTTCGCCGCAACCGGTACCATCACGCTCGGAGGCTACGACTACCACGACGGTACGCGCACGCGCGGCGACACGAGTGACCATCAGGTCGGTGAAGTCGTGGGCCGCATCCTCCAGATCGCCGCCGAGAAACAAAAACAAGTAGTGGTCTACGTCTTCACCGACGGCGGCGTGAGCACCAACGGGACGCTCGATCCGGCCAACGGGCGCCTGGTGTGGTCCGGAGACTCGGGCCAGCGCAGCTCCTCGGTGATGTTCGCCTACGATCCGATCCAAAAGCCGAGCATGCGCACGGCGAACCGTCAGATGGGTCACTACAAAGTCGGCGGCAGCGTCGAGAACAACGCGTCTCCCATGAGTAACTCCGTCAACAACCTCGCGAAGGCCGTGGTCCTCAACTACCTCGCCCTCCACGGGCTCGAAGGAGACCTCGAGAAGGTCGTAGGCGATAACCCGTTCAGTGGCTCGATGAACAGACACCTCTTCTTTAACAAGATCGCCTAAGGCATCCCGCATGAATCAGAGTCTTTCAAAAATTTTGGTGATCGGTTTCCTCGGTGTCGTTGCCATCGCGTTCACACAATGTGGAAAGCCCTTCGCCCAGAAAGGCGATCTGATCTATTCCGTCGACGGCGTCATGGTTCCAGTCACTGGCGCCAGTGTGAAAACGTCGCTTGCGGCGTTCGAAGAAACGGTCTATCCATTGACCAAGAAGAACTGCGCCTCCTGCCACGCCGCGGGCCAACAGCCGCTGCACGCGTCCCCGAAGATCGAAGACGCTCACAACGCACTCTTGAGTCAGTACAAGGTTAACTTCACCAACCCCGAGCGCTCGCGCATGGTGCTCAAGCTACGTGACGAATCCCACAACTGTTGGGGTAGTTGCGACGCCGCCGCCGACGAGATGAGCGAGGCCATCGCTCGCTGGGGCGAACTCATGCAGGCCGACGATGCCACAGAAGTCGCCGCGCCGATTGACCTCTTCCCGCTTAAGACACAAACTTCTCCGACCATCGTCGAGGCGCGACAGACAGAAACCGCGGGCGTGACCCGCTACATCGTCGAAGCCGCCGCGGCTCTCCTGACGGCACCGATGGTCCGCGAGACGGCGACCCAAGTCTTCGTCACGACTCCGAACGATGGTACGAACGTGACTCACGCCAATAACAGTACGACCGCCGGAATCGCAAGCTTCACCTTCTTCGCCACTCAAGCGGCGACGAACGGTGCGCTGTGGGCGCTCGTGAGTGCCACGGAACCGGACGACGAATCTTTCTTCGTGCGCCTCAATTCCGGCACCATCGTCGACTGGCGCATCCCCGACACCGGTGGACTCTTCCGCTGGGTGCGGATCACCAATGGGGCGAACCGAGCACCCGTCACCTTCAACGTCACTGCGGGGACAAACACAATCACGCTGCGTGAGCGCCGTGATGGTGCGAGGCTCGCAAAGTTTCTCTGGGTGAGTTCACAGGACTACGTCCCGATGGATCAAGGCACGGCGAAGTCCGCGCTCTTAAGTTTTCCGCTAAACCCTCTGCTCCAAACGCCGTCCCCGGGAGCGGCTTCGCCCAGCGAAGCAGAGCGCTTCCAAAGCACCCTCTATCCGGTCACGCGCCAGTACTGCCTGAGCTGCCACGGCGATGGACAAAGGCCACGGCACGCCGACCCGAACCTCGAGGTAGCCTTTGAGGCGATCACCGATTTCTCACTGGTGGACTTCGCAACACCTGCCAACTCGCGGATCGTCACCAAGCTCAACACCAACCATAACTGCGGCACCAACTGCGCCACCATCCGAGGCGCGATGACGACAGCGATCCAGAACTGGGCCAGCTCGCGCTCGACGCCCTCGACGGAGAGCTACCAGATCGAAGTGCGCATCGAGGACTACGATGCCTTCACCTATCGCCTCTCGAGTCTTAAGGTCAAGACCGGGAGCCGGGCACTGTACCTTAAAGGAGTACGAGTCCT
>JBKHVY010000042.1:0-12216 GCA_046569805.1 Bacteriovoracia bacterium
AACTCTGGCGAATGGATCAAGCTCCGCTCACCAATTAAGTCATCTTTGAAAATCGACTCCGTCAAGGTCACAGAAGCCGCGGCAACTACTGAAAACAACATCGAAGAGATGGCAGTCAATGCAGCCATTAAAGAAGAGCTGAGCCTTGAGTTGAAGGAAGTCTTCAACGCGAAGAAATACGCACAGAACCCAAAGGCGGGTGAGTTCAGCGGATCTCTCAGCGCCAACAACGGCGTGATCGAGTCACTCACAGTAAGTCTTCCGAACAACGAATCAGTATCTGTTGTTTTCTCAGAAATGACCGGCAACGTGTTTGAGTACGAGATCGAAGGTCAGGTCTTGAGTGGCATGATGTATCAGATGGATATGGCGAACTACATGGTGACTCTCACGAACGGTCCCTTCGAGGGGACTCGCTTGAAGTTCTCTGCTGGTGAGAGCGGCGAAGAGAACATTGGTAACAACGCTGAAGAGCTCGCGCAGAACGCTCAAGCCGAGGAAGTTCGTCCGGAGTTCGCCGCGATCGAGAATGATAATGGAACGACGATTGAAGTGGGAAGCTTCGGTGCCGAGCAAGAGCAGGCTCTGGATGTCGCCCAGAACTCAGCTCCGGCCCCAGAGGGTGGCTACGGATTTTCCTTCGAGCAGTCAGCAACAAGTTTCTAAAAAAAAGGGCCCCCTCCGGGGCCCTTCTCATTAGCGAAGAGTGTCTGTGACAAGCGAACCGCGGTTCGCAGAGTCGAGGTGATCCTTCAGGCGCGTTCCTACGCGACCGTCGCCTTCCCAACTCGTAAAGATGCGGCCGTAGTAGTCAGACGTCTGGCTCGTACACGATGCGTAGCCACCGTGGAGCTGCCCAATCACGCGGTGGTCTTGGTCAAAGAGTGGAGAGCCGGATGAGCCGGGTTCCGTTGTACCAACGTCCCAGTCTTCGACCCGAACGTGCGTGCCGTCGCCCGGTACCGCTGTCCCGAGGTAGCTCGTGATCGTTGTCGGGTCGTTCTCGAATGAAATGCTCTTCTCGTCCGTAGAAGGATGGTGGATGGCTACGGCTTGGGCGGCGTCAGTCCCTGAGCGATCCCAACCAGCAAACGAAACGTTCCACTCACTGCGTGGGGCTTGGTTAAGTTTTACGAGCGTAAAGTCAGACTTCTTGGAGCCAGCGAGGAAAACGGCACCAGTGTTAAAGTCCGTGAGGCGACCGTCGCGAGCGCCGCCGCACTTTGAGGTCTGGTAGTTCCAGTAGGTCACGAGCGATGGAGTGTTCGCAGCGTTGAGGCCGCAGTGGTCTGCCGTCATGAAGAAAGGTGTACGGTCGCCGGCGGTGTTGTTGACCATAAAGCCGGTACAGAAGGTTGAGCCACCGCGAGAAATGACAGCGACAGAACTAATTTCATTTTCCCAGCCAGCGCTCTCCGTACAGGCCACGTCAACGTTACAAGATCCAGCTTTCTGGGTTTTCTGGGCGAACGTGCGGAAGCCTTGGCCTACGACCCCGAGTTCAATTTTTACTTGAGAGACTTCGTTCGCAGGTACTACGAGCTCAATCACGACGTCGTCGCTCATGATGACAGGAGTCCAGAGTTCCTGGGCGTAGTTGTTGTCTTCGGCGGTGAATGGACGGATGGAGCTTGTGAAATCCGCAGAGCGGATTTCGAGACGAGCGTTCGGTGAAAGCTGAAACTTCGTGAAGCCGAAGTTGAGAGAAACGGAGTTTGGAGCTGTTACACGATGCTGCCAGACCATGTTTCCGTTTTGTTCCGTCCACGACTTATCAGCAAGCGCATCAATTTTAATAGAGTGAGGAACCGCGAAGTGTGGGGCTTCACCCTTGATTTCACGAGCAACTTCTTTGTCGTGCAATTGCTTAACGTTGAGGGGTGCAAAGAACGATGTTCCGGCAAATGCCTGAACAGATATGGCGAATAGTGCGCCAGTCAGGAGCGAGTATTTCATGTTTACCTCCATGGAAACCTTTAAAGACATCCTGCAAGGCTATCTAAAAGTTTTCAGAAAGGAAAAACAGAGACGGCCCAAATCTTCTGACTTCAGCAATCAGATTACTCAGGTATCGGTCTTGCAAAAAAAAAGGGAGGCCAGATGCCTCCCTTCGAGTGCACAGAGCTTACTTGGATAGAAGCTTCTTAAACTCTTCCGTCAGAAGTGGGACCACGGTGAAGAGGTCGCCGACGATTCCGTAATCCGCCTTGGTGAAGATCGGCGCATCCGGGTCAGTGTTGATTGCAACAATCACCTTTGAAGTACGCATGCCAGCCAAGTGCTGGATCGCACCGGAAATACCACACGCAATGTAGAGAGATGGAGATACGGTTTTTCCCGTTTGGCCTACCTGCATGGCGTGGGGAGCGAAGCCTGAGTCAACGGCTGCACGAGAAGCACCTACTGTAGCACCGATCACGTCCGCGAGCTCATTCAGAACCTTGAAGTTCTCTGCGTTCTTCATAGCACGACCACCGGAGACGATGATATTGGCTTCCGTGAGGTCGACTTTCGCCGAGGCAGCCTTAATGACCTCTTTGATGGCCGCGCGGATATGACCGGCGTCTGCTGCGACGTCAGCTGCAGCCCCGGCACCAGCCGTGGGTGACTGCGAGAGGCCGAGAGCGTTCGGACGAATCGTAGCGAAGTGTGGCTTCGGTCCTGTCAGTTCGACCTTTGCAAGGCACTTGCCCGCGAAAAGTGGACGTGTGCCAGCAAAGCTGCCGCCGTCGAAGACGAAGTTCGTGCAGTCTGAGGCGCAGCCCGCACCGAAGCTTGCGGCGAGACGAGGAATTAGGTCTTTGCCGGTCGAGGTCGCGCCCGCCATCACGTAATCATAGTTCTTAGATTTAATGAAGTTCGCGAGAGCGTTGCTGTAGCCTTCGGGCGAGTACTTCTCGAGGCCCGCGCCTTTGAGTTTGTGCACACTCGCGGCTCCGTGCTGCGCGAGGAGCGTGACCTGGTCTTGCGCGAGGTCGCCGATAACTGCGACTTCGGCAGTCTGGCCAGCGAGCTTCCCGAGGATTTCGAGCGTAACGGGCTTAACTTTGCCGTCGTTGGTTTCTGTAAATACGAGTACGTTTGCCATGTCTTTGTCCTTGTCGATTAGATGATTTTAGCTTCAGTCCGGAGCAGACCCACTACCTGGGCGACAATGTCTTTCTGCTTGGCGGCGTCCGTTGCATCGAACTTCTTGCCGGCCGGTTTCTCCGGAGGAAGGCGGAAGCCCGAGTATTTCACACGACGATCAGCATCGCTGACGCCGACGTCTGCGAGGGAGTGCTGAGCCATGGGCTTTTTCTTCGCCTTCATGATCCCCGGAAGTGAAGCGTAGCGTGGAGTATTGAGACCCTTGTTACAAGCGATCATACAAGGGCCATTGACCTCGTACACCTCGAGAGCGCCGCCCTCGATCTCACGCTTCGCTGTGATCTTCGTTCCGTTCATCTCGAAGCCAACGACAACGGCCACGGAGGGGAGGTCGAGCATCTGCGCCAGGATCTGAGGAACCTGGAGACAATCATCATCAATGGCTTGTTTACCAGCAAGGATGAGGTCCGGATTTTTCCCAGACTTATCGATCGCACCCTTCAGCGCCTTGGCGATACTGAACGAGTCGAGGTTGTCTGTCGCCTCGACGAGGATGCCGTCGTCGGCGCCCATTGCCATTGCTGTACGGAGAGCTTCCGTATCCTTGACGGATCCCACACGAAGAACAGTGACGTTCGCGGCGGGGTTTGCCTGCTTTATCAGCAGCGCTTGTTCTACTGCAAACTCGTCGTACGGATTCATGATCCATTTGATCGATGACGTGTCGATGAAAGAGCCATCACCGTTTGGTGTGATCTTGGTTTCCGTATCCGGGACCTGCTTAACGCAGACAAAAATATTCATGCCATCTCCTTTGGACTAAGAAAATTATCTGAGGACTTCTCGTGCGATGACGAGTCGCTGAATCTGGGACGTACCTTCGTAAATCTGGATTAGTTTAGCGTCACGCATGAGTTTTTCAACCGGGTATTCTTTGCTGTAACCGTAGCCACCGTAGATTTGTACTGCGTCGGTAGTAATCTGCATACAAGAGTCGGCGGCGAAGGCCTTCGCGTAGGACGCAACCTCAGTGTTCTTCTGGTGCTGATCACAAAGCCAGGCAGCCTTGTAAACAAGAAGACGTGATGCTTCAACTTTCATGGCCATTTCAGCGATCATAAATTGCACCGCTTGGTGTTTAGCTATCGGGACTCCGAACTGCACACGTTCCTTTGAATACTGAACACTCAGGTCGAGGGCGCGCCAGGCGCCACCGAGGGCCGAAGACGCGACGAGCGGTCGCGAGTGGTCGAGGGTCTTCATGGCAATCGCCCATCCATCACCGACGCCACCGAGCATGTGATCCTTCGGAACCTTCACGTTATTGAATCGTACACCGCGTGTGTCTGATGAGCGATGGCCCATCTTGTCTTCTTTCTTTCCTAGAACGATGCCTTCTGTCTTCGCATCAACGACGAGAGCACAGATCCCCTTGTGCTTCAGGTTCGTATCGACGGTGGCGTAGACGACGAAGAGGTCGGCATAACCAGCGTTTGTGATCCACATTTTCTCACCGCTGAGGATCCAGTGGTCGCCCCCGTCTTTCACCGACGTCTTGAGTCCGCCTGCATCGGAGCCGTTTCCGGGTTCCGTGAGACAGAACGAAGCTATCTTAAAGTCCGTCGTGAATGGAGTGAGGAATTTCCTCTTCTGCTCTTCGGTACCTCCGATCACAATCGGAAGTAGCGCCAGATCGTTCGCCATGAACGAAGTGTTCATCCCCATGCAGCCGTAAGCCAGTGCCTCAGAAATTATCACGCTGTCGAGAGAACTGAAGCCCGTGCCTCCGTACTCCACAGGAATACAGGTGTTGCATAGTCCGAGCTCCCAGGCCTTCTTGAAGATGTCTTTTGGAAAAAGTCCTTGCTCGTCCATCTCTTGAGCGACCGGAATCATTTCGTTCCGAGCAAATTTAAGGGCGAGCTCTTGAATTTCTTTTTGTTCCGGAGTGATTGCAAAATCCATGCTGAATCCTTTCAGTAGGGCCGCGCGTCGGTGGTGAATGCCTTTGGAATTGTAAAACATTTTTCGATGGCGTGGAAGAAAGGTAATTCGGACAAAGGACGTACAACGAAGCTTCTTTCATGCCATCGTTCGTGGGGAATAATAAGTGACGGAGTGCGCAGCACTTCAAGGCCCCAAAAAAGTATATCGATGTCTATGGTTCGAGGACCCCGGTGAATAATCCGCTCGCGACCGAGGCTTTTTTCAACATCCAGTGCAAAGGCCAGAGCAGACTGTGGGGTTTCCCATGGAAGCGCGAACTGTAAAGTCTGATTGATGAAGTCAGGTTGTTGCTCATAGTCCACCGCTGCCGACTCATAGAGACGGCTCTCTGCGATAAGTTTCCAGCGAAGACTCAAGAGGCGCTTGGCCTCCTCTAGATTTTCGCGGCGATCTCCCAAGTTAGAACCGAGGGATATTATCAGCGCCATGCTAGTTCGACTTTATAGGGGAGATTGTTCCCGGCTTGAGATTCATTTCTGGGTAATTTTCCTCAATGCTCGGAATGCTTGCCTCTCGGGGGGGGCGAGGAGGTCCTTTGACACCGCAACTCACAGCGAGGAATAAGAACAAAAAAAGAAATCTAGAATTCAATTGCTGCCCCGATGTTCAGGACATCAGTTCCGAGATCTGCTTTCAGGAACCAACCCGGGACAAGGCGACGCAAGAGTGTCACGCCAAAGACGGGCCCGGTTTTTTTGAGCTTATCGACAATCGCAAGTTCCGCCTGATCGTTGACGATGTTGCCGGTCGTGCCCGCATTGCTTGAGACGGTTACGGATTGGAAGCCGATGTAAGGCATGATGAACGAGTAGAGCGGTGCCTTGAAGTTGTACTTGAGGCGTCCAACGAAGTTGTTCACGACTGTCTGAGCGCCGGCGGCAGGGAAGTCTTGGAAACTCGAGCGTGCGTAGGCAGCCTCCGCGAACCAGTTGTCAGTGAACTGGAATGCCCATCCGCCGGTCACTTGCGTGGCCCTGCGGCCACCGCCGTCGATGTCTTGCTCATCGGCGAACCCGAGGGCGAAAGAAATGACGTTGTCTGGTTTGATGTGACGCTTATTGCGATCTTCAAGCTCGGGGTTTTCGTCGAGCACCGAATCATTGAAAAGATCTTCTTCACTGCTGATCGTTGGTGCTTTTTCTGTTACCTCGACCTTTGTTTCAGCTCGCTTGCCGAACTGAGAGTCGTCGCCACGTATAACTTGAACGTCTAGGCCTCGACGCAGACGCGTCCATTGGCTCAGAGAGTAGATTTTGATGATCTTTATACCCACCTGACCATCGTGAGTTTTAGCGACGATCGCGCGCGCAGCGAGGTTGTTGTTGAGCGCCAGCGAGATGAAATCTCCTGGAGTCAGGACTTGATTATTGTTGGTAAGGATAAATATTTTCTTCGAAGCGGAAATAATTTTTATTGTTTCGCTGAAAACATTTTCACTCTCACCTTGCGTGATAAGTGGTGCGCGCGCATCATCCACCAGTGTCTGGGAGTAAACCCCGCTAGTGAGAAAAAGTAAGGACACGGCAATAGCTCGAAGATGCTTCCAACCCATGAAAATAGCTTATATGACAGAAGGAGTGCCGTAAACAACTGGTGCTAATTCTGAGCAGGCGAGTCAAGATTTTCTGTCGCTGCCCAGTTAACCTAGTGCCTTTCATTCGCGTAAGGAGTCTCCCATGGCCGACCAGGCCCTGAAACAGCTTAGAAGCAGCAATAGCCTATTCTTGGTGGTTGCCGGCAACATTGGGTGCGGAAAGACGACCCTCACAAAAAAACTCTCTGAGCGTCTCGGCTTTCAGCCTCACTACGAATCAGTGCAAGATAATCCGTATCTTGCGAGTTTCTATCAAGACATGTCTCGGTGGGCATTTCCGTTGCAGGTGTACTTCCTGACGCATCGATTTAATACGCATAAGCTCATCGAAGACGCTGGGGCTTCTTGCGTGCAGGACCGTTCGATTTACGAAGATGCCAACATTTTTGCACGTGCTCTCTATGATCAGAAGACTCTCGATGAGCGGGACTACGCGAACTACCGGACTCTCTACGATACGATGACGCCCTATCTTAATCCCCCAACGCTCATGATCTTCTTGCGTCGGTCTGTGCCGAAGCTCCTGGAGCGGATTAAGCAACGAGGCCGTGATTACGAGCAGAGCATTCCGGTCGATTACCTCACGCGCCTCAACGAGTACTACGACGAGTGGTACCAGAGCTACAATCTTGGAAAGTCTCTCATCGTCGACACTGACGAACTCGATTTCCTCGATAACGAGGAGCACTTTAATCGCCTCGTAGAAAAGATCGGAAATTCAATCGACCAAAAAGATATGTTTTTCACCTTCTAGCGGCAGAGAAAGTTTTTTCTTTTATTTTTCCTGAACCGGCTATAATGGATTTAGACGCTTATGAACGCAATCATCAAGGAGTGATGATGAAAACAATCGCATGGATGCTCGCCCTGACTCTCATTTCAACTGCTTGCTCACGAAACAAAAGTGCGCAAAGCGTGTCTGACGAAACTCCACAAATTGAATTGTCGGATGCAGATGAGTTTTCAGAAGTGAGTGAACCGCTCGCCGACACTGACCTCGGAGACACTCAGCCCCTCGAGTCAGCCGAAGAACCGATGGCTGAGCCGATGATGACTGAGCCAAGCGTGGCGGAAGCAACGACCAACGCCCCTGAGATTAGCATGGAGTCAGCACCGGCAGCCGTCGCGCTCGGTGAAGGTGAAGGCGAATACACAGTTCAAAAAAACGAAACTCTTATGCTGATTGCGTTTAAGCTCTACGGCGACTATGGCCTGTGGCGCAACCTTGCGAGCAAAAACCCAGACGTGATGAAGAATGGCATCATCCCGGCCGGCGCGAAAATCAAGTACAACCTGCCTTCGCAGGCCTTCGACTGGAGTCCACAAGGAAATCCCTATCTCATTAGAACAGGAGATACACTTGGCGGTATTTCGGGCTCAGTCTACGGTACAGTGAAAAAGTGGAAGAGCATCTGGGATAACAACAAGCCACTCATCAAGGACCCAAACCGGATCTACGCGGGCTTCACTCTCTACTGGTTAGAGCAGGGGAAAGTGGCGGGATCCTCCGGCAGCAATCTCGAACTCTAGTCTTACTCACTAGGGGCCCCCGGGCCCCTTTCTATTTTATGAAGCTTCTTCCAGTTTTCATTTCATTGCTCTTTTCTGTCGCTTGCGCCCAGGTCCGGATCCCATTCATATCTAAAAAAGCTGACCCGACGCAAGTGCGAGACTACGCCGAGTACGAAGCCTCGGACTATATCCGCCATCTCGCCGCTTTCGAGGGAACCTTTCTTCGGTCACGAGCAGATCGAGAATTGAGACTTCAGGGAAAGTCCAAGGAGTACCTTGATAGCTTGGCTGCGACAATACTTCAGAATAACGAACTCTTCTTTGAAGGTAATGAGAAGCCACGCATCCACGTCGTTAAGGACGAGATTCCCTACCATTTTTCGCTACCCGGAAAGGTGATTTTCGTTTCGACGGCACTTGTGAACAAGTACGTTAAGCACGAGTCGATCCTAGCTTCGATCATTTCCTATGAGCTGATCCGGAGTGAGAAGAACCTCTACAATAAGTCGCTGATCGTACCGGTGGGATACATGCCACTCTCTCGCGTCCTCGGCTTCAATCGCCTCGACGCCGATGAGAAGATTGAGATCCACAAGTGGGCGTACTATTCGATTCGTCGTGCTGGCTATGATGGAGAGTATTACCTATCATGGTTACAGACGATAAATCGGAACACCGCAGACTTCATGCCCCTGATCGGCGATGCGAGTAGCATTTCCCGAGAAGAGGCGATGTTTAAGGCGTTCATGATAAGACGTTCGAAGCTCGAGGATGAGTCAACGTATTCGCGGCGAGACTCCTCAAAAGAGTTTTATCAATTTCTGTTTTTTATCAAGGACAAGAGTGCATGAAGCCAGAGCAGGCAGAGAGTTTTTTGATCGAGGAGCTTTTTAACCAGTCACTCGAGAAGGGTCTCGTGCCTCGTGAAAAGCTCGACCTCGTCGATAAGTTGACGGGAGATGCCTCTACCCGTCGCTACTATAGATTGTTTACCAAGCAGTCCTCCTATGTAGTATGCCTGGATAATCCGCAGACCGACGAGGTATTGCCTCATCCGTTCGTGAGTAAGCAGCGCTTCCTTGAGGGCGCCGGTGTCCGAGTCCCTGCTATTCACGACGCCCAACTAACCAAGGGCTACATCCTCGAAGAAGATCTTGGCGATGTGACATTTCTTACGCACCTCGCGACGATTCGTGACCAGGCCGAGGAGCTGACTCTCTACAGGAAGGTCGTCGATCAGCTTCTTACGCTCCATCGGTTACCCTCAAGTCTCGTGCGGGATTCGGGCCTTATTCAGTTGTCCTTTGACCTTGAAAAATACATGCAAGAGATGGACTTCACGTTCAAGTTCTTTTTCACTCACTTCTTGAACTTTCAGGACGAGGCCCAGACCCTCGCGATTCGAACGGAGCTCGAGCAAGTGTGCCGTCGGTTGGCGAGCCAGCCCATGGTTCTCACTCATCGGGACTTTCACTCTCGGAACATCATGGTGAAGGCCGGTGAACTCATCTTCATCGACTTCCAGGACGCCCGCTGGGGTATCCCGCAGTACGACCTGGTCTCGCTGCTCGAGGACTGCTACTACGACCTCGACCACGCAAACAGAGACCAGCTGAAGCGCTATTACTTTGAGAACTTGCCGATGGCTGCGCATGGCCAAGGAGACTGGCAGCAGTTTTGTCAGCTCTACGACGACATGCTTATTCAGCGAGTGTTCAAGGCGATCGGAAGCTTCGCCTATATTTACACGACCCGTAAGGACGCGCGCTACCTTAAGTACGTGGGCTTCGGCATGGAGAAAATTCGCATGACCCTCATGCGCGATGCTCGCTATGAAAAACTGCGGAAGCTTTTGTTCAGTGTTTACTATGCAAGCTAATAAGCGTGCCCTCATCCTTGCCGCGGGCTTTGGGACGCGCATGGGAGAAATCGGTAAAACTTTGCCGAAGGTCATGTGGCCCGTTTTTGAGATGAGTCTCCTTGAGGTCCAGGTCCACTTCGCTCGCTATCTAGGGTACGACGACATTTACGTGAACCTGCATCACCAGTCCTCTGAAATCCTCGAGCGCGTGAGATCTCGTTCTGCGTTCGCAGGCGTCACGTGGCTCGTCGAATCACCAGATATTTTGGATATAGGCGGCGGAATTCATAACCTCGCTCGGTTGCCGGCCGTTCAGTACACCGGAGAACTCCTTGTCCTTAATGCCGATCAGTTTCTCTGGTTCACGCCGGAGCACATCGCGCGCTGGCGGTCACTTCAGAACGAATGGGATGCGATTCTCCTTACCTGGCAGGTCAACAGCAGCGCTGGTTACAACCGGTTGGACCTTGATCCAGCAGGGCGCTTCCGAGGCATCACAAAAAACAAAGACCTTCCTCGCGATATCGAAATCACAACATACACCGGCAATGCGCTCATTAATCTTTCCACGTTGGCTCCGCGCGACGGTGTATCGAGTTTCTTTGACTCCGTCTGTCCTCCAAACCGAAAAGTTTTAACCGCATCGGTTAGCTCAAGCGATTACTGGGACTTTGGAACTGCGGACAGATACTGGCAATCGATGCAAAAGGTGCTTCGCTGCGTTTGCCTTGGTGAGCATGACGATTTCGTCGAGTTTCTTAAGCGAATGAAAGGCATTGACGTCGTGAAGGTGAGTGCCGACCTCTCGTCATATAATTGCCGTGTGCCGGGGTTGATCCACCTCGGAGTTGGAGCCGTTGATGAGGCGCATCCACCGGGAGTTGTCATATCCGGAAGGCCTGTTGCCGTTGGCGCAAAGGCCATCTTGGAGTTTGAGGGGATCGTTCAGCCGTTGACTGTCTGATGACTTTCCTTGATGCAGTCGACCGGGCAGACTTCGATGCAAAGTCCGCAGAGCGTACAGCTCCAGCTTTCAATGTAGAAGTCGACGCCGTTCGTGACGACTGCCTTTTCCGGGCAGACGGCACGGCAATTATCACAAGAGATACATGTTGCAGCAATTTCCAGTTTTTTCATCTATACTTAGGATAAGTTGCCTATGCAAAATTTGAAAGTCTGGTCATTTAGTTCCGTCGCAAGAAACACCATCGTCTTCATGGTGCTCTCCGTTTTTTTCGTGGTGCTGCAGAAGTCATTGCATGCGAGTCTTCCCTACTTAAACTGGACCTTCTTGAAGAAGGCCCTCGTCGACGAGTGGGTTGTCGTAACGTTGCTCATACCCGCAGTGATTCATGTCTATCGTCATAATGTCCGATCTCGTTACCTGTTCGGTTTGTTTTGCTGCGCTGTGATTTTCCGGAGCCTTGAAGGCCTCTTCTTGAATTTCAACAAAGTCCTGATGGTGGTTCTTTTCTTATACATCTGCATCGCCTACATGTTCTATCAGCTCATAACCTATGCCTTTACCCGAGCAGCATACTCCCCAAATTACGCCCCGGACATTCTCCTCGAGCCAATGGCCAAAAAGGTATCTGTTCGCCTCGTGGTGGGGGAGAAAGAGTATGCGGGACACCTTACGAACTGGGACTCGAGCGGTGCATTCGTGTATCTCGTCGCTCCCTGGGTCCATGGCTCTACAAACCTTGAACTTGTCGTTGAGTTTGAGGGGCACGCCTTCCAGGCAAAAGGCTCCGTTGTGTGTGCGACTTTTGATGACCGAGGAATCGGGATAGAATTAGATGAAAACAAAGTCGCGGAGTCTCTCACGTGGACGTCGATGGTCGATCTCTTTGAGGAATTCGGCTGGGAACCAAGATTGCTGAGGTAAGAATGAAGTATCTAGTTTTGCTCCTTTCGCTCGCTTCCTGTTTTGACCGCATTGATTCTCCCGAAGCGGCACTGCGGGACTTCGTCGATATCCGACTCGAGAAGGTTGTTTCAAAGGACGCGATCGTCGAGCGGACAACGGGGAAGCTCAAGAGTTCTCTAGAGGCGATGACGGAGGAAGAGTTTTCTAAGTTCTCTGATCTCAGGGCCTTTAAGCGGGATACGTTCAAGGTTCTATCGAAGAACTGTCAGGAGAAGCGCTGCT
>JBKHVY010000042.1:12248-13970 GCA_046569805.1 Bacteriovoracia bacterium
ACTCTCTCGGGTATCACCAAGACGTCGAGGGAAAAAGAACTTGGAGCTCGGAGGTGAAAAAGATCGCCGAGGTTCAGAGCGTTGAGGGAAAATGGCTCATCTCAGACGTGAGTAACCTCAAGACGTATCACGAAGCTTCTCTGCCCATTGAGGTTAATCCGTAGTGTAGAAGATCTCCGCAATCGCCGATAGGGAACCCAAGAGGGTTCCCCATGTCACAAGATTCCTTCATCTCTCTCATGCTCAGTGAAACTTTTAGCGATGCTCATGATGATCAGTCCGGAGCGGACTTTCACATTCGTCGTGAGCTCTCAAAGGTGGGGGCGAGGTATGTGGCCGGACGTTGGGTTGGTGTCGAGCTGGCGCGATTCGTCGCCCATGAGCAAGAGATTGATGTTCCCCTCGCACACACGCCCGTGAGTGCCAGCGCAAGTCCAGCGCTCGTCAGCGCACTTTCTGCTTGGGCCAAAGAAAGCCTGACAGATGCTACTCTCATGGTATCTCCGGATGGCCGACCCTGGATGGTTTTGTGGCACAGGTCTGAGTGTGACCTGTCCCTAGAGCGCCTACGGATGATTTTTGGAAAGACGACGAGTGCGAGAGCTGCGTGAGGCAGATCTCAATTAAGAGACTGCCCCACGAGAATTGGTCTAGAGAGACATGTAGTATTGCTTAAGCATCTGCGCATCGGCTTCGAGGTTCGGGCTGTTACACACGACGTAACCGCAGCAGTCGTTGTCCTTTAGGGCTTTCATCAAATCTTTCCAGTTAAACTTCGATTTCTCGAGGTTCAAGTGCTTCAGGTCACCCTTGGAGTTACTTGAGATACCAGAAATGTGGATGTGCATCTCTTTTAACGTGTTCGCACCCAGCTCGTTCTTCAGCGTTTCGAGGACGCGACAGAATTCGTCGTAGTTGTTAACGTCACCAGTCCGAGCGAAGAGGTGGGAGAAGTCCATGCAGGGCTTACAGCTTCCAACGCTCTTCGAGAGAGAGATGAGCTCCTCAAGAGATCCGAACTGACTTGTTTTACCTGTAAGTTCGGGACGCAGCTCGATCTCGATATCTAGGCGCGACAAACGCTCTTCGATAACGTTGAGACTCTTTTCAACGAGATCGAAGACATCGTACGGCGAGTCTTTCATGTAGAAAGCGGCGTGGAATGTCATGCTCTCGGCGCCACAGAGATCAGAGATCTTCGCCGTCTGGATGATTCTCTCAACCGACGAATCGATCTTGTCTTGCTCGCGAGCGTTTAAGTTAATGTAGTACGGACCGTGTGAAGTCAGCGGAACTCCGAGCTCGTAAGACACCTTGCGAAGTGCGGACGAAACTTCTTCCTTCATCCGGACGCCGTGAGCGAATTCAAGCTGCATGCAATCTAGCCCAAGCTCGTGAATGCGCTTTACGCCCTCAACGGGATTGTTCTTCTTTGCCGTGCTGTTCGGAACGCCTGCGGTACCAAACAAAAGTCTATCAAAAGCCATGTTTAAGCTCCTTCAACGAGTCACCTAAAAATTAAATTCTTCCAAGCATCGATTCTGTTTATGCAACCACCGCAGCCGTTGCCCAGCCCGAACCTTTCTCTAAGGTGCGGAATATCCACCACTCCCAGACTCGCGCAGGCCTGCCTGATATCTAACGCACTCACGCAGTAGCACTCACAAACTAAGACATCATCAGCAAGGGGTGGAAGGTTCCAGTCGCTCAGGGCTTCTTGGG
>JBKHVY010000043.1:0-289 GCA_046569805.1 Bacteriovoracia bacterium
CTGGTGCTTCGGATCTCGGGCCCGGGGGAATCATCGAGAGTTCTCGGACCTGGATCTCATGGTCGAGAGTGACTCGGATCTCAGCAGAGAGATCGCGCAGCTCAAAGAAATTTTCGAGGAAAGCCGGCTTCCCATCAAGGTCGACCTCGTCGATCTTGCCAGTTTTGCCCATTCCTACCGTGAGGGGTTTGAGAAAGATAAGTTGATCTTTTTGAATCCTTCGTAGACGACCTCGCATTATCATCGTATCCTGATAAAGAATCATGTGGCAGTAGCAGATTGAGCTACT
>JBKHVY010000043.1:299-13644 GCA_046569805.1 Bacteriovoracia bacterium
ACCTCACTTATCGTCTTAGTCATCAGCTTGCTGCGGTGGCTTAAGTTTACTGGATACTTATGAATCGACCCCGCTCGTCTTCTCGTCGCCGTAACCGCGGTGGCAACCGTCCTCCTCGTTCCGACGCTCCTCCGGGGCAACCGGGACAGCCGGGAGCACCAGGCTCAGATCTTCCACTTTCCCTCGAACAACGCTGCGTGCGTCAGTTTCCGAAAACAGCACTCTCGCGCGGCCGTCACTATTTTGAGAAGGGCAAGGCCGGGGAGCCTCAGTGGTTGGGGCCCGAGTGTTCGTTAACAGTCGTTGGCACTGGCGGCAGCTACGACGTGCGTTTTGATTTCTCACAAGTCACGACGAGCTCCGTGCTTCCGATGAACTGCTCGTGTCCGGCGTTCGCCAAAGGTGCGACGTGCAAGCACCTGTGGACGGCGATCCTTCAGATTGAAAAGAAAAGTAGCCCCGGACAGATCCCTGAAAGTGGCCCTTTGCGTTTGGTGCGCGAACGCAATGGTGGAAACGGAAACGGCCACGGTAACGGAAACCATCGACGGGGGCGCGAACCGCAGCAGCCGCAGCCCAGCGAGCCAGTCTCGAACCTCGGCTGGCGCGAGCGCTTGGATCTCGTGCAAGGAACATCTCAGCATGTGAACACGCGCACGGCGCGCGCGTTCTCGGCGTTTTTTGTCATCTCCGGATCCGAGTCTGCGCTCTCCGGACGCCTGGTGCTTGATCTCTGGGTAAGGAGTCGATCGTTTCAAGGGGACATGGGTCCTTTGAGACCCTCGCGCGTTTCGAGTCAAGGTGTCTCGGCCTACGAGCACAAAGACGAAGCTATCCTCACGACCCTCCTAAAAACTTCCACCGTCTTGACCATCACCCCTCCAGGCCGCGGCCAGCATAACATCTTCACCCGCTTCGTGGTCGACCCCACGCTCGAGGGGTACTTCTTGCAGCTCCTGGCCCAGTCCGGGCGCTTGCTGTTGTCGCGCAACTCGACCGGAGCTCCGGATTCAGGGGAGAGACCTCTGCGGATTGACTCCGAGGCCACGTGGGTGCTGGAGCTGAACCTTGTTCCGCATGGCCCCGATCACTATCGCCTCGACGGGGCGCTCGATCGGCCGGGAGAGCACCGCTCGCTGAGCGCTCCGGTGGCGATCCTGCGCGAAGGGTTCTTAGTGTTCGATGAGCGCATCGGGCGCTTCGTGGATCCTACGCATGCACGCTGGGCCCACACGCTTAAGAGTGGTGGTGACTTCGTGATCCTGCGCGAAGACGGGGAAGCCTTCTTGTCACGCATCATGACGGACAAGGAAGCGCCAAAGATTACCTGGCCCGGGGAACTCGGTGGCTGGAAGTCCGAGTCGCTTGATCCGACACCGATCGGAGTGTTTAGACCGCTTAACAATGATCCTACGACCGGTCGCATGAGCCTTACGGTGAGCTTCGATTACGCAGGCCGCGAGATTCCTCTGGCCGACACCTCCGAGAGCTTCGTCGACGCGGAGACGAAGAAACTCATTAAGCGCAATCGCACCTTCGAAGAGCAAACGCTCATCAAGGCGCTCCAGATCCTGCGTGATCCGCAGGGCACGGGCACCGTTCCCTCGAGCGACCTTCACCGGGCGGCCCAGGACCTCGTGGCCGCGGGCTGGTTGATCTACATGGAAGGCAAGAAGGTGCGGATCGCGCAGGACTTCGCACTCAATGTGAGCTCCGGCGCGGACTGGTTTGATCTGCGCATGGATCTTGACTACGGTTCGGCGACGGTCTCTCAAGAGGATCTCCTTGCGGCCCTTGACTCAAAGAGTGGTCTGGTGAAACTTTCCGACGGCACGCTCGGCATGGTGCCTCAGGCGTGGACGGATCGCTTCTCGACCATCGGACAGTTCGGAGAGATCGGAGAAGACGGGAACCTGCGCTTCGATCACTCGCAGGCGCTGTTATTGAACTCTGTCCTCGGTGACAGCGATCGCGTGACCGTGGACGAGGACTTCGAGGGCTTCCGCGAAAAGGTGCGCAAGTTCCAGGGTGTGAAAACCGTCAAGGCGCCCACGGGCTTCCTCGGAGACCTTCGAAACTACCAGAAGGAAGGCCTCGCGTGGCTGCGCTTCTTGGAGGAGTTCAACGCCGGTGGAATTCTCGCCGACGACATGGGTCTTGGTAAAACTATCCAGATCCTCGCGTTCCTTTTGGGCCGCGTGAAGAAGAAAAAGAAAGCCGATAAGAAGCCGTGTCTCGTGGTGACTCCAAAGAGTCTGGCGTTCAACTGGATCGATGAGGCGCAGAAGTTTGCGCCGACACTCAAGATCGTGCGCTACGGCGGAGACAATCGCGCCAAGCAGCTCGCGGCATTCGATGACTACGACGTGATCGTCATGACCTACGGCACACTGCGCTCGGACATCGCGGAGCTCGCGAAGATCGACTTCGACGTCGCCGTCATCGACGAGGCGCAGGCGATTAAGAACCCGAAGTCGCAAGCGGCCGTCGCCTGCAAAGAAATTCGTGCGACCCTCAAAATTGCACTGACCGGAACGCCGATCGAGAACTCCATCACGGATCTCCTCTCGATCCTCGAGTTCACGAACCCAGGGCTCCTCGCCGATGGCCGCGTGAAGAACGACCAGGCGGCACTGGCGAAGCTTCTGAAACCTTTCATGCTCCGCCGGACAAAAGAGAAGGTCTTGACCGAGCTTCCGGATAAGTCCGAGCAGGTGCTCTACTGTGAGATGAGCGACGACGAGCGCGTGTTCTATGGCGCCATCCGCGACCGCTACCGCAGCTCGATCGCGGAGAAGATCGAGAAGGGAGGCCTCGGAAAGTCGAAGCTCCACGTGCTCGAAGCGCTCCTGCGTCTGCGCCAGGCCGCCTGCCACTCGGGCCTCATCGATCCGACGCGCATGAATGTTCCGAGCGGAAAACTGGTGCAGCTGATCCGTCACATGCAGGAAGTGATTCAAGAGGGCCACAAGGTTCTGGTGTTCTCGCAGTTCACGAGTTTGCTCGCTATCGTGCGCACACGGCTTGAGGAAGAGAAGATCACCTACGAGTACCTCGATGGGCAGACGGAAGACCGCAAGACTCCGGTCGAGCGCTTCCAGAATGACCCCGCGTGCCCGGCGTTCCTGATTAGCCTTAAGGCCGGCGGCACTGGCCTCAACCTCACCGCTGCGGACTACGTGTTTATTCTTGATCCGTGGTGGAACCCTGCAGTGGAGGCGCAGGCGATTGGCCGCGCGCATCGCATGGGGCAGACCAACAAGGTGATCGCCTACCGGATGATCGCCAAGGGCACGGTCGAGGAGAAGATCCTCGAGCTCCAGAAGACGAAGAAGGACCTCGCCGAGTCGATCGTGTCCGAGGACGGGGACTTCATGAAGAAGCTCACGAAGGCGGACCTCGAGATGCTGCTGGAGTAGCGCACGCCCTGCGGGTACGCCTAGTAGTCTTTGGTGCACAGGACGGCGAAGCCACTCGCGTAGTTCGTGTACTGGAACATGTCCTGTGAGTCCAGAGATGCCGTTAGGTGCAATGAGTCCTTAAGGTCCGTAGAGTTGATCCTGAAGTCGAAGTCCTCGCCGCCCTTCACTCGTAAGGTGAAGAGCAGATCGATGGTTGAGCCGCTCCGGAGCTTCAGTGTCTTTTGGAAAGACTGGCCCTTCAGGTGCGAGAAGCCGGCGGGAGTTTTCATTTCATTTCGCGGAGCCTGGAGCTCTTCACCAGGCTTCGCCGATGCAAAGCACTTCAGTGGATTCGTTTGTGCCGTCGCAGTGAAGGAGAGAACAAGGAACACGAGAGCAAAGATTTTTTGGAAGTGCATTTTAACCCCAGTGATTCGGATGTCGCTGCAACATACAATCCGAAAAGCTATCTGGGGGCATATTTGAATTTTTTACATGCTCCAGGCTTCCGTCACTCCGGGAGCACGAGGATGTTCCCCGCAAACTCTTCCAAGATGCCTTTGCTCACGGATCCGATGAAGAACTTCTCAATGGCGCCGCGGTGGTGGCGCGTGACGATCGCGAGGTTCACGTGCTGGGTCGTGAGGGCCTGGGCCAGTGCCTTCGCCGTCGGCAGAGTTGAGATTTCGATGTGCACGTCGGCCCGGGCAATGCTCGGGGCACGCTCGATGATGAACGCCGAAGCCTTTTCGATGATCTCATTCTTTTCGTCTGCACTGAACTTGTAAGATGGCATGACGAAGGGAATGTTCATCAGGGCGTCGGAGGACAAGTCGGCAACGAAGCTGACGAATTTCTTTGTCGCCGAAAGCTGCGCGGCGAGGCTCGCGGTGACGTCGATGGCCTTGGCAGAGAAGTTGGCGGGGTCCACGAGGCATCCGAGCGTGCGGAGGGGAGAATTTTGCTTGGCCACGAGCACGGGGATAGGTGCCTGTGCGATCATCTTCTGCGCGAAGCTCCCGAGCCGCAGAAGGTTCGTTTCGCCTCTGTGGCCCAGCACCAGAAGGTCCGCCGATTGCGAGGCGAGGAAGTCGAGGAGCACCTGCTGGGAGTTGCCGAACTTCACGATCCCAGAGTAGCCGACGCCACAGCGGCGGAGCTGGTCTTGCATCTTTTTCTCGAGAGCGTCCTGGATCTCTTTTTGGAAGTGGCCTAGGAGTTGAGTGGCCTGGGCTTCGGTGGAGGGCCAGTCCCAAACGGGAGTCACGTCGGAAACATGAATGAGCGTAACCTTCCCACCGCAGCTCTCGGAGAGCTGCTTTCCGAGTAGAACGGCCGTGTCGGAATCCTTCGAGAAATCTGTTGCGATCACGATCTGGTTAAGTGGCTTCATGTGTTTCCTCCGCATACGAGATTAGCTCGTTGGGTTGACGTTCGTACATGAGGAGAATCATAATTTTTGTATGATTCATCTGCACATTGCGCAGCGCTCAGTATTTTTATGATTGGGTTGCGATTATACAGCGAGCGATCTACACGTTGTGCCTTATCTCTTGGAGCGCTGCTTCTGGCGCTGACTCTTTGTTTATCACTTACATCGCTACACTACGCCGAACTTGTTGAGAACGATGGCCTCGCGCTCTGTGAAGTTTCTTCGACTGGCTGCAAAACATCTCAGACAGCAGACGATGACAACGATCACGAAACGGTACAAACAGTTATCGTTCTCGATCTTGTACCGCGTTTTAAGCTCCCAGTGCCTGTGTCTCTCGTTGTCCCTCGCTCGGCTTTCCAGTACCTCAATACGTACATCTATACCTGTCTCGTCGACCTTAGTCGCCCTCCCGCAGTTGCGCGCTCGTAAAAGTTAATTTTTCGACCGTCATTATTGCCTAGGAGGTACCATGTCCATTCGTCATTTCGCCGTTGTTTTTATCTCTTTCGTTTGCGGAAGTTCTGTCGCGTTCGGGTTCGACGCGCACTATGATCGCGCCGGGGAGATCCCCGAACCGCTCCTCTTCGACCTCGTTCGGCGGGTAAACTCGCAGCGCGGGGAGCTTGAAGTGAACACGCTACTTACGCAGAGGAGCGCCGAGGAGCTCAGTGGTGTCTACGTTGCCCCGGAGATCGAGTATGCCTTTGCCGACGGGCAAGCCCTCGAGGTCGAACTTCCGACGGTCGATGGCAAGATCAAGACATTTAAGACTGCGCTCCAGTTCCAGCTGCCGAACTGGTGGGGAGACGTCACCGGAACGCAGCTCATGCACGAACAGGCCAACGGTGTGTCTGAGCGCGAGACGACGCTTCTGCTCTTGTCTGGAAAACGCTTGAGCGAGCGCTGGTCGATCTTTTCGATGATCGGGAATCGCTTCGTCGCGGGGTCCGCACCGGTGGTGCGCGCGCGCCGGGGCCGAGAGCTTCCGATCGTCAACGTCAACGTGTTCTACGATTACGCCGAGGCGTTTGACCTAGGCTTCGAGACGAACCTCCGCGGAATCGGAGCGAGCTTTGAGGAGCTAGTGCTCATGCCGCAGATCCACGCGCTGATGGCAAAAGACTTTAAGCTGCAGGCGGGCTTCGGGACGGCGTACGACGGGTACCGGTTCGCGCCGCTGAGTGCGTTTCGCCTCATCAAAGAGTTCAACCACTAGTGCGACGAGCGAAACTGCGGATGCCGGCGGATCTTCGCTTCGAAGTCCACCGCGTCCGTGGAGCTTAGGTTGCGTGCTGTCTTCACGTCGCTCTTCTCCCAACGGGTGAGCCACTCAGCACCTAAGAGTTCGACGCCGAGTTTTTTCGCAAGCCTCGAATCCGTGAAGGCCATGGTGGTGGTGCTCTTGGGTCCCGTGGCAGGCCCGTAGCCTACGCTAAAGCCCGCGGCCAAGAGTGCGGCCCTAACAGCGGTGGAGGCGGAGTAGTTGAGAAGCTGCGTCTCAAGACCTTGGCAGTGCTCGAAGAGTCGCGTGAAGATCTCCTCGCTCCAGAGCTCGATGTTGGTGTGCAGTGAGAAGGGGTCGTAGAAGATCACATGTGGCTTCGGGGCGTCTGTGAAGGTGCGTGCGAAGTCTCCTTGGACAAGCTCCCACTCAATGCTGCCATCTGGAGAGACCCAGCGATTGTCCTGCAAAAGCACATTGGGTGCGGGGTGGTGGAGATGCGGGAAGACGGGAGCGTTTCGAAGGGCGAGCTTCAAGGGATCGGTATCATTTTCAAAACTGATGAGCCGAATCTTGCCTTTGATCTTCTGTTCGAGCACGTCGTGAATAAGCGCCATGGCGTTGTGAGCGGCACCCAGACCCACGTCCCAGATTACGACCTCATCGAGGCCCTTAAGTCTTTCAGCGATCTGCGCGGGCCTTACGTAGAGCTCCATCGCTTCTTCCTGCGGCGGGTTCACGGAGTGCATGACCTCGCCGGAGCTCTTCTGGCGAATGCTCGAGAAGCCGCGGCCTGAGTCGTGGACTTCGTAGTCCCCGAGAGTTCTGCGCTTGAGTTTTCGATCGGGCTTCGGCGCGGGCATCGGCACCGATGGGTTCTCTTCGTCGCTCTGGATGAGTTCTTTCTTTTTGATCTCGTAGAACTCGCGGAAGGTGCCCTGGAAGATGTGGGCGCGCATCTCGCGCATGAGGCGGTGGTAGAAGGTGGTGTTGTGAAGTGCGAGAAGGTGCCACCCCAGGGGCTCATCGGTCTTCATCAAGTGGTGGAGGTAGGCGCGAGAGTAATTTTTGCAAGTGAGGCAATCGCAGGTCTGATCCAGTGATTCTTCAGAGAACTTATACACTGTCCGGCGCAGCTGGAAATTTCCGCGGCTCGTGAAAGCAACACCGCGCTGACCGTATTGATTCGGAATAATACAATCGAACATATCAACGCCGCGGTGGACGGCCTCGAGGATGTCGATGGGAGTGCCGACCCCCATGAGGTAGCGCGGAAGGTTGTTTGGTAGCATCGCCGCTGCGATCTCGGTGAAGTCCTCGCGCTGGGACTTCGTCTCTCCGACCGCCAGGCCCCCGATGGCGAAGCCGTCGAAGCCCGTGCCGTTTACGCGGAGGTTGATCAAGGTCTCGGCACTCTCTTTGCGGAGATCCTCGAAGCAGGCCCCTTGAACGATGGCGAAGAGGGATTGCGGAGAGTCCTCGCGCGCCACGAGGCTGCGGCGGGCCCAGCGGTGGGTGAGTTCCATCGCGGCCCTGGCCGAGCGGTGGTCGGCGGTGGATTCGATGCACTGATCCAGCACCATCATGATGTCACTGTTGATCGCTCGCTGCATATCGATGGAGCGCTCGGGGGTGAGGAGGATCGGTTTGTTGTCGACGTAGCTCAAGAAGCGCGCGCCCTCTTCGTTCATCTCACGCGCGTGCGCCAGGGAGAAAATCTGAAAGCCACCGGAGTCGGTGAGGACGGGCCGATCCCAGTTCATGAAGCGATGGATCCCACCGAACTGGCGCAAGACCTCTGCGCCGGGGCGCAGGAGAAGGTGATAAGTGTTCGCGAGCAAGACGTTTGAGCCGCTGGCCTTAAGTGATTCGACGGTTTGATTTTTTACCGTGGCCTGTGTCCCGACCGGCATGAAGATCGGCGTCTGCACTTCGCCGTGAAGTGTGGTGAAGGTGGCCGCGCGCGCACGGGTGCCGGGAGCGGTGGCCTCGAGTTTGAAATTCAAGCGACTCATAGATGGTTATCTTAGCGAATTGGACGAGGGTTCGTAACGGACTTTCACAAGATATAGTCCCTGGGGATCGGCCTTGCGCCAAGGGCGCTGCTCTTTCTGGGGACCCGTGAGGAGTTGCTCGAACTCGGAGACGGAAAGTTTTCCGGTGCCTACGCTCCATAGTGCCCCCACTAAGTGGCGCACCATGTGCTTCATGAAGCCACGGCCTTCGATCCGAAACTGCCAACAGCTCGAAGCCTCGCCGGCGGAGAAAAGTGTGTTGGCAAAAAATTCCTGAGGATTGATGAGTGAGAGCTCACAAGAAAAGACTTCGCGGATGGTGGTGTTGGCGGTGCCACCGATGGACCAGAAGTTTTTAAAGTCGTGGGTCCCGGTGAGCAGCGCCACACAGGCTTGAACTGCAGTGAGATCAAGGGGCGCGGGAGGTGAGGCGATGTAGCGTGGATCGTGGCCATCGTCTGGGGTGGTCGTAAAGAAGTAGCGATACTCCTTGGAGTGCTGATCCATGGAGGGGATGAAGTCCGGTGCGCAGGGGGCCACAGCGTGGCAGCGAATGTGTGGCGGGAGTATAGAATTGAAAAGCTCCGTTGTGAGCTGTGCAGGGACGGCCAGCGAGAGTTTCACCACTTGAGCCAGGGCGTGCACGCCTTTGTCAGTGCGTGACGCGGCCCTGGTCGAAAAGCCCGGGGCGAGGATCTTTTCCAGTGCTTGATTAAGTTCCCCCTGAATCGTCAGCATCCCTTGCTGGGCCATGAAGCCCGCGCGGCCCGTGCCGTCATACTGCATGATCGCCTGGTAATGAGTCATGCCCCCATCATAGACTAAAAAAACAGGATTTGCTGTCACAAGTCTGGGTAAACTAGCGTCACACCTTGGGAGTGTGTTTATGCGTTTGGCCTTAATTGTCATGTCTCTTCTTGCCCTGCCAGTTTGGGCCTTCGACCAAGAGCACCGAAGCTTCGGTAAGGTTCTCTCGGCCATGGGATAAGTGACGGGAAAAATATTTTCGTGCATGACCCTGACTACGACTGGAGCTTAAATGAAGCTAAGTAAGATCCTCGTGCTCCTCGCTCTCGCGCTCGGCCTTGCGCTGTTTTACCCCAACGGTGGCGAAGCGTTCCTCACGCTCGGTTTCCTCAAGGCCCAGCTCGACGGGATTCGTGAGCTCTTTGCGTCGGATCCTCTGCGCGTCAGTGGTGCTTATTTTGTTGTCTACGTCGTCGTTGCCGCTCTCTCGCTACCGGGCGCAGCGGTGCTGACGCTTCTTGGAGGAGCCGTGTTCGGTCCGTGGCTGGGACTTCTCCTCGTGTCGTTTGCGAGTTCTCTCGGGGCCCTCGCGGCCTTCCTCGGTGCGCGCTTTCTTCTCAGGGATGTCTTCGTGGCGAAGTTCCGGGGGGCCTTCTGTGTCATCGACGAGGGCCTTAAGCGCGACGGTGTTCTGTACCTCGCGTCGCTGCGGCTCATTCCGGTGTTTCCGTTTTTTTTAATCAACATTGTTCTGGGGCTCACGAAGATCCGCGCCTCGAGGTTTTATGTCGTGAGCCAGCTCGCCATGCTTCCGGGGACCTTCGCCTACGTCTACGCGGGCCTGGAGTTCGCGAACATTACGTCGCTCTCGGGGATCCTTTCACCGGGAGTCCTCGCGGCGTTCACGCTCCTTGGCGTCACGCCACTTCTGGCGAAGCTCGTGCTGAACGGGCTTCGAAGCCGGGCCGTCTACCGAGGGCACAAGAAGCCGAAGAACTTTGACTATAACCTCATCGCTATCGGTGGGGGTGCCGCGGGACTTGTCACAAGCTACATCGGTGCGGCGGTGAAATCGAAGGTGGCGCTGATCGAGCGGCACAAGATGGGCGGCGACTGCTTGAACACCGGCTGCGTGCCGAGTAAGGCGCTCCTCAAGACGGCGAAGGTCGTGCACTTCCAGAAGCGCGCCGCAGAGTTTGGCCTCAAGAGAATCGACGTGGACTTTGAGTTTTCAGAGGTCATGAAGCGCGTCCAGCGCGTCGTGCGCGAGATCGAGCCCCACGATTCGGTGGAGCGCTATGAGGGGCTGGGTGTGGAATGCATCAGTGGAGAGGCTCGCATTCTTGACCCGTGGACAGTGGAGGTGAACGGAACGAAGCTTCGCACTGAGAATATTGTGATAGCCACCGGAGCAAGGCCCTTTGTTCCGCCGATCCCTGGACTCGCTCAAACACGCTTTGTGACCTCGGATACGCTGTGGGCGATCCGTGAACTCCCGAAGAAGTTCGTCATTCTTGGTGGTGGTCCGATCGGCGTCGAAATGGCGCAGGCCTTCGCGCGCCTCGGCAGTCAAGTGACGCTGATCGAAGCCCAGGAGCGCCTGCTCGGGAAGGAAGACCCAGGGGTTTCCATCGTCATCACGGCAAGCCTCTCAAGTGACGGCGTGCGCGTCCTCACGCAGCACAAGGTCGTCGAGGTGCGCGGCTCACAGGTCGTCTGCCACAGCAACAATACAGACGTCCTCGTTGACTACGACCTCATCCTCGTGGCGCTTGGCCGCAAGGCGAACACGCGGGGTTTCGGGCTCGAGGAGCTCGGTGTGGATCTCCGCGCCGATGGTACGATTGCTACTAACGAATATCTCCAGACGAAGTTTCCGAACATCTTTGCCTGCGGTGACGTCACGGGGCCCTATCAGCTCACCCACATGGCCGCGCACCAGGCGTGGTACTGCGCGGTCAACGGTCTCTTCCCAAAGAAGTTCAAGGTCGACTACTCGGTTGTGCCCTGGTGCACGTACACGGACCCCGAGGTCGCCACCGTGGGAGAGACGGAGCTGAGCGCCCGGGCGAAGGGTCTTGCTGTCGAGGTTACGCAGTTCGAACTCGCGGAACTTGACCGCGCCATCGCCGAGGGTGACACCCAGGGCTTCGTGCGCGTGGTAACGCCCACGGGCTCGGACAAGATCCTCGGCGCCACGATCGTCGGTGCGCAAGCCTCGAGCATGATCGTGGAATTCGTGGCGGCGATGAAGCACAAGAGGGGCCTCAACTCCATCCTCGGCACGATCCACGTCTACCCGAGCTTCGGTGAGGCGAACAAGTACGCGGCCGGCGCCTGGAAGAAGGCGCACGTCAGTCCGCGCGTGCTTGGCCTCTTGGAGCGGTACTTTACCTGGAAGCGCGGCTAGAGAGCGTTTCTTGCTGTCGGACGAAGACGACGACACCGGAGACGAACGTCAAAAGCGCAACGAAGCCGATCGCTGCCCGAACGCCAAAGGCGTCCGCGACCACTCCCGCAACGAGAGCGCCGATGGCGTAACCTAAGTCGCGCCATAGGCGGTAGATCCCTACGCTCGAGGCGCGCCAGGAGGGGTGAGCGACGTCGCCGATGGTCGCAAGTAGAGTCGGATAGACCATCGCGGTCCCGATGCCGAGGAGAAGCCCCGCTAGCGCGAAGACCCAGTAGTTCGAACTGATGGCGGTGAGCACGAGGCCTGCTGCCTGGACCCACATGCCTGCGACGATGAGTCGCTTGCGCCCAATGCGATCGGAGAGTCCACCGGTTAAGAGCTGGCCCAGGCCCCAGGAAGCCGGGTAGATGGCGGCGAGCTGGCCCAGCTCCGTGAGCGGCATTCCGAGTGTCGCGAAGAGGATGGGAAAGAGGCCCCAGGCCATGCCGTCGTTGAGGTTGTTCACGAGGCCCGCTTGCGTGACGGAGGAGAGGTTCTTATCGGTGAAGGAGGTGCGAAGAAAGATGTCTCGGCGGGAGAGGTGGTGTGGCGCGTGCGCCTTCGCCTCGAGCGCGACGAAGGGGAGCGTCTCGCGGGCACAGCACAGACTCAAGGCGAGCCCTACGACGACGTAACCCACACCGAGGTAAAAGGGTTCGGGCCTGACACCATAGTGAGACGCTACGTGGCCCGTCGCCCACGCCGAGAGGGCAACGGCGAAGTAGCCGGCGAATTCGTTGAGCCCCATGGCGAAGCCCCGGCGCTGGCTCCCCACGAGGTCGATCTTCATGATGACTGTCGTCGACCAGGTAAGGCCCTGGCTGACGCCGAGGAAGACGTTGGCGAGCAGTACCCAGTTCCAGCTGGGCGCCCACATGAGGAGGAAGGGCACCGGCACGGCGGCGACCCAACCGAGGATCAGAACGCGGCGGCGGCCCCAGTGATCGGAGAGCTCGCCGGCGAGGTAGTTCGTGAGGGCCTTGGTGATGCCGAAGACGACGATGAAGGAGAGGATTGCGCTCTTGGCGACGAGGCCAAACTCCTCTTGCGCCAGAGTGGGAAGGATCGTGCGCTCAAGCCCCACCATCGCGCCGACGAAGGCGTTGATGAGGACGAGCAGCGCGAACTGCGGGAGATTTTCCTGAAGGCCCAGGCTTCGAGGGTGTGACATCTTTTTAGTCTAGACGTGACACACGTGACTTTCAAGGTGACGAAAGACGGTTTAACGTATTCTTCTCACCCCAAAGGAGTCTCCATGGTCACCGCCGTCTTAAAGTGCATCCTGCTCGCCCAGTTCCAGGTCAGTGTGGTCGAAGTACCGATCGACGAGTTCGCCATGGCGACGATGCAAGAGGTCCACAACGGCGTCGCCTTCGAGGCGACGGTGCTCGAAGGGAAGCTCAATTCCATCTCCATCGAATCGCAGACGCTGCCACTAAAAACGATGTCGTACTCGTCGCGCGACTACGAGCAGAGGAGCCTCTCGTCGCGCCTCGACTTCAACGGCCAACAAGCGAGCATCGACTGTGACATCAACTAGCGCTGCCCTCGTCCTCCGCCTCGCCGGTATCTACAACGTCCTGTGGGGCGCGGTGGTCGTCCTCTTCCCATACGTGATGTTTGATCTCACCGGCATGGAGCGGCCGAACTATCCGGAGCTCTGGCAATGCGTGGGCATGATCGTCGGTGTCTACGGCGTGGGTTACTGGATCGCGGCGACGGATCCCGTCCGCCACTTTCCGATCGTCCTCGTCGGCTTCCTCGGCAAGATCTTCGGGCCCATCGGCTTCGCCCAGGCGCTGTGGACCGGGCGCTTCACACCGGGCTTCGGCGTCAACATTCTCTTCAACGATCTCATCTGGTGGGTGCCGTTCTTTCTGATCCTGCGAATGAAGTGGCAGCAGGACAAGACGTTCCTGTCTTAATATTTTCAGGTCTTTAGTCGCTTTTATTACAAATTGTAATATGTAATAAATGTGATATGCTCTAGTTCATGAGAACAAGTCGAGCTTTGAAACCCCAAGATGTTGTCGTGCTGGGAAAGTTGATCACCGATCAACTGTGGCCTTCACA